>CAYIMH010000042.1:0-5954 GCA_964364525.1 uncultured Candidatus Saccharibacteria bacterium
GTGGGCTCGTGCCGGCTACCGGATGCTCTTGTCCGGCTGATGCTCTCAGACTTCGTTGACCCATCGTTTGGGTCACTGGAGGTCTTGTATGAAGCCTGATCCGACGTCCCATCGGAGCGACTGCCACCGAACCAATCTGACCAACCCATCTGTCTCACCTCCTTTCTAGCTTCTCCCATCCTTATAAAGAACTATTTTTTGACTGAGACTATCCCAATCGTTCTAAAAAAAAGTTTAAGCCACTATAAATTGTTGTCCATATTTAACAACATCGACGCCACATCTAATTAAACACGTCAAAAGCTGTTTGTCTGACTAGACATCACAAAAGAAGAAGGTGGCTTGCATTTTCACGATAATGTTGTTACACTCTAACAACAGTTTTTATTAATTTGGATTATCTAATTTTTTATGTCAAAGTCACCCAACAGCCCATTAGTTGAGAGCCTCATAGACTACGGTCTTAGCAAGAAAGAGGCCCTGGTGTATTTGGCCACCCTAGAGTTAGAAGTAGCGCCGGCGCAGGAAATCGCCAAAACGGCCAATATCAACAGAAGCTCAACTTACGTTGTCTTAGAATCATTAAAGAAGAAAGGCCTAGTTGGCACCTCTGATGATAAAAATGTCAGACGATATCTGGCCGCCTCACCCGAAGTCTTGCTTAGGAATGCTGGTGACCATGCCAAAAAACAGGAAGAAACTAAAAATAAAATTGAGAATATTCTACCAGAACTCAAGGCTCTCCATAAAGACACCCAGAAAAAACCTAAAATTAGAATATTGAGGGTGTAAACGGTATTATTGAGGCCTTAGAGGACACGCTTAAATGCAGGGAAAAGAAAATTAGGATTTATTCTGCCGTAGAAAATGTAGCAAAGATCCTACCTCAAGATTATTTTGTTACCTACGTGCAACAAAGGCTCGAGAATAATATAGAGATGTACGGGATACACCCAGACAACGAGATATCTAGAATGTTAATGGCGACCGAAGCCATCAAGATCGACAAACCGCTGCTAATATCTGATAAAAGATACCAATTTCCTGCGGATCTAGCCATTTATGACGACAAGGTAGGTTATATATCAGCCGAAGGCGGCGGTATAGCAATTACTATAGAAAATGCCATCATGGCTGAAACAATGAAGAATATCTTTGACCTAGCATGGGAGAAAGCCCGAGACTTGGCCACTTCCCAACCTGGGACTATGCGGCGTAAATCCAATCGGCTTACCGAGCCCAAATAAAGCCTGCGGTCTAAAACCCGTCCCCAGAGCCTGCTGTAATTCTTTATAATGCTCCCCTATTTGGATCGGCGACGCCCACATAGCGGTGGCCAAACCAAGTTTGGTGGCAGTTAAAGCGACCCTTTCATATAGCCGACCGACTTCCATCCAAGAGTTGGGGTTATCATTACTAGTAGCGATGATAACAAGTGTAGGAGTCCGCTCTTTTAGAAGCTTGAGATCCTTTTTGGCATTTATTTTATTCATATTAAACCACTTGATCAGATGCGGTACGAGCACGGACACCGGTAGCGGCATACCAAAACCGAAACCAGGCATGCCAATATGGGCCGCGGTTTTATTTGAAGTCACATACTGCGCCAACTCCTTCCTAAAACTACTACTCCGCATCGCGTCTACAGAGGCCCTCACAGCAATCTCGGCAACTTCTCGTTTTTTATCATAGTCGGTAATTACAAAAATCTTGGTACTTTCAGTATTCATCCCCCGGAGCAGATCCAAAATAGTCCCGGGCAACTCTTCTTGTTTATAAGGATTTCGATTGGTAACTCGCTTAGTAATAAATCTCGCCAAATGATCTTGGGGCGGAGTGAAATTGGGAACTTCAGAAAAACCAATTTTGACTATTAAATTAGCAGAATCCGCCTTCGCCAAGAAAATAATATCTGTTCTATAGCCACAATAATCAGCCCCAATGACGATATTTTCCAGGGCGCAACCAATACTAATGTAGGCTTGTCGATTATTGCGATCGCTATCTGGTAGAGATCTCTGAGGCTCCAAAGAAACCAGAATATGATTATCTTCAATCAAAAACCTCCAAGGCTGACTATTGTGGCTGGAGGGAGCCAAAACGGCAAAATTTAAGAAAAATTTTAGTCTATCCTGGAAACTATCTAGACCATCAAAACCATCCAAAGTGAATCCCCAAGCTTCGTAGTTATTTGCCATAATTAAATAATATCAATAGTTCGGTAAAAGGAAAGCCCAGACCGCTCGGAACCCATTTCCGAGTACTTATACTCGATATACATGATCTGCCATATCTTGCGGCTTATATTTTTTTATACATTCTCGGCTAAAATTTTTAAAACCAACGGATCTCAACCGGAGCTGAGAGGAACAAAACTTCGTAATCGAGACTAGTTGGTTTTTTAACAGCAGCAAAGACAGGATGGATATTAGTTTTGGCAATAATGTCTGGGCCACTACCGGTTGCTAAAATAGTGCCACCTCTGATGAGGCTAAAGTTTTTAAACACCTCGGTTAATTCGTAAGTTTTATCTGAGAATAGAACCGAATCGATGATTTTGTATTCTTCGCCAAGAAGATGGACAATGTAATACTGCTCACCGCCAGCCAGAGCCTTAATTTCCGACAACTTGTCAGGATTAAAACCGGAGACTTCTAAAGATTTTGTGCCGAGTTTAGATAGATTCTCCTTGGCAATGTCAATCGAGGCCTTGGAATTATCGATGCCGATAAAAATAATCCTCTGTTTATTCCCCCGCTCCCGTAACTTAGTTATCAATTGACGTTCTATCTCCATTGAACCAGAACCGAGGCTGACTAAAATTAAATGTCTATTTGGCTGATTAAGTGCCTCAATTTGCTTGAGAATTTCCTTTCTAATTCGGCCCAGAATATCAGGGAACTTCCACTGCTCAATCTCCAACAATTCCCGCTGTAACATCCTTTCCCACTTGCCATCGCTAAGACGGAAATCGGAGAGTTCCAGCAACCGACTACCGTCCAGAGTCGGTCTAATTTTCCTAAACCAACGCCAAAAATCCCAGAAACTGTAGAGCGAGCGGAAGAAAGTTAAATTAGCTTCCAGCGCGTACATATTTTCACACTGCCCGCTTGCTTGGTATTGCTCTAAATCGGCAATAATTTCATCGAGGAGCTCATTTTTGGCCGATTGTTTCTGGTTTGCCATATGTTATTTTATGTTATTTACAGTATATTTTATCATAATGACCTTCTCCCCGCATCCCTTTAGTACCGAGTCGTATGGGGTTTCTTGCGGATATAAAAAGGCGGTCGGTGCTGTTTGCAACGACCGCCAGTGGGTGCAACGGGATTCGAACCCGCAACCTCTGGTTCCACAGACCAGCGCTCCCCCGATTGAGCTATACACCCACTTGAAAAAGCTTACGTCTGCCCGACTTCGATACTACCAAATTGTCGCCTGATGCACAAGAGCTTCAGGATTTGCTGAATTTTAGTGACCATTTTGCCGTTCGGCGGTAAATCGAACTGCTGACGGAAGGTCATGTCCTTGATTTTGACCATCTGCCGTTGGCGCTCGGTGGCACCAATGATCACGCAAATCGGGAACTCCTGCGATACCGCGTAAGCCAATTGTTCTCGCAGGGTGATCCCCTTTCCCAGATAAAATTCTGTGGAAATACCGGCTCGGCGCAGAATCGTAGTGACTTCCTGGCAAAACCGAGCTCCTTCGGGGTCGAAATTGAGCACGCAGACTTGGGAAATGGTTGGCCGACGTTGTATCTGCCCCAGTTTCTCCAGCGCCGCGAACAAGCGATCGACTCCCACCGAAGCGCCGGTGGCGGGTACGATGTCCCCGCCAAAACGAGAAACTAGGCCATCAAAACGACCGCCAGAGAAAACGCTACCGATTGATGGCAAATCGAGCATGGTGGTTTCGAAGACCGGTCCAGTGTAGTATCCTAAGCCGCGAGCAACTGATAAGTCGATCGTCCAGCGTTCTTTGGGCACACCAAGCGGGTCAAGATGCTCAACGATCTCGGCCAATTCATCAACGCCTTCCATCGCAATAGCCGAGCGGCTCATCAGCCGCCGGAGAGCAGAAATAGTTTCTGCGGCTGTTCCGGTACGCAACTCCAAGAACTCCTTGATAGCCGAAAGAGCCGTAGCCGAAATTTTATGTAAGTCGGCCATTTCACCGGCAATATTATCCCAGCCAAGACGATCTAGCTTATCGATCAGATGTAAGACTTCGACGATCTTGCTAGGATCAAAATTGGCATATTCCGGCAAACCATTGAGAACTTTGCGATTATTGAATCGAACCAGAAACCGCTCAACACGAAGCGCCACCATGGTTTCGTGCATCAAGGCAATAATTTCGGCATCTGCGGCGGTTCTAGCCGAACCAACAATATCGGCATCAAACTGAACGAATTCGCGAAATCGTCCAGCTTGGGGTTTCTCCCCCCTCCAAACTTTACCCACTTGATAACGTTTGAAGGGCTTGGTAATCTTACCGGCATACTGGGCCACCACTCTGGCCAAAGGCACAGTTAGATCAAAGCGCAAAGCCAGGTCCTCATCGTTCTCCTTCAATCCGACGCGGAAGATCTGCTTATCGAAGTCGGGGTCGCCTCCAGTCAAGATCTCAATCCTCTCTAGGCCGGGAGTGTCTAAAGGAACAAAACCGAAGAGCTCGAAGACCTCCCTGATCGTGTCCAGCATCCACTGCCGGGGAATCATATCCTTGGGTAGGTAATCCTTGATCCCAGCCGCCAATTCGGGCTTAATTCTGGTATTTTCTGCCATATTTCACCTCTCTTTCTTTTAAATTGACAAACAGCTAAACCACCAACTCCCAGGCTACTACTTTCCTTGAAACTGTCAATTGATAGTTAAGCCACGCACATTTTGGACACGAATAATGGCTTGAAATAGGGGTTTTCTGTCTGTCGCTCAAAAACTTCATTGGGGACAACTCGCTTGATCGCTTTTTGACCACGAAACTTTTGCAGGAGTCTGGCTTTGAGCCGAGCTTGGGTTAAAGGCGAGGTAAAAGCGAAGGCAATTTCGGCCGGCGTCCGCTTGATCGGATCGGAACGATGTCGTTTCCGCCAGTTGTGGAAGTGGCGATAATTGTCCACCGCTTTCTGCCAGTCGGAGATGTCGGCATAGCCATGCCGGTAAATCACATCTTGATTCAAGTTGCGGTGGAAACTCTCCACCGGCCAGTTTTCTTCCGGACAACCCTTGGTGATGAAATCGAGCGTAATGTGATTTTTCAAACAGAACTTCTTCACCCGGTTCGAGTGGTGGGCGCGGGCGTTGTCCAAGCGTAGCACTTTAGGAAAACGACCGTATTCTCGCCGAATGTTTTTCAGACCGGCAATGATGTCGTATTGTCGGACTCGGCGCCCCAGAACTCGCGATTGGAGGTCAAAATACGAGGCTTCGTCGATGAAATTGAGCACGGCCGTGTCATGGGGTTGGTAACGAAGAAAATCAACATCGTCCACGCAGACGCACTGTAAAAACTTTTCCGCTTTAGGCCGAATGTAGAAATGCTTTTTCTTGGGCTTCAAAAAGCCGTTCAGTTTCAACCGCTCGAGGACTGACTTCACGCCACTCTCGGTCATTAAGTAATGATCGTTTTGTTCTAATTGTTCGACGATGCGCGCTGGTGATTGTTGTCGCCAATCGTTCGACAGACGGTAGGTTTTGATCTTCGCTTCAATCTCCGGCGGCGTTTGATTCCAAAGCCGCCTTGGTGTCTTCTTCTTCGTCTCGCCTTTGGCTTGGCGCCAAGCATAGTAGCTGGAGTGCGGGATGTCGAGCTTCACTAATTCTGCTTCTTTGTCCTCGCTTCGCTCGACTGAAGCGAGAATCGCAAGCTTCTGCTCGCGATTAAAATGTTGGTAGTTCATCCCTCCAGTCTAACACCCGGTTGTGTCCAAAATGTGCGTGGCTTAACTA
>CAYIMH010000043.1:0-5795 GCA_964364525.1 uncultured Candidatus Saccharibacteria bacterium
ATCCCTTGATTAGGGTAAATTTGCCAGTGATCTTACCAAAAAATAGTCTATTACTAAGAGCCAAATGAACGTGTTCTGGATAGATATTAGCCGCATAAAAGATGATCGTCTGGTCGCTACGGCCCCGCAGGGTCACCAACGGCAATTGCCACAGAGGGACACCGGACGATTTCTCTGATAATTCTTCGCGCCAACCAGATCGACCTTCATCTAAAATAACGCACAAGTCTTCGAACCCCAGTATTTCTCCGGAATCATGAAGATTGAATCGCACTAATGGCACACCGCTATGAGCCGTAAAGATCAGCTCGTCGTTAATCACCTCAATATACTTCAACACCGGGTTATATTGAAATAATTGCGGCACCAACTCTGTTCCGAAAATTTTCTGGCTTAATGCGGAGTCATCCTCAAAAATCCTCCGCGCTAAAATGGTTAGAGGTGTTTCGTGGCCCATCAAGAGTAATTCCGAAGAACCGTAAGTATTAACAGCGTCGGTCAAATTATAAGCCAAGCCTGCGCGCCTCAAAACATAGGATCGCCACAATTCGCTGAAACCCTCGCTACAATACATCATTTTCAATTTATACGACGGCCAATCTATTCTTTTTACTACTCCGGTTTCAATGACATCTTTGATAAAAAACGGATGACCGATAAGCAAAACCTGATCGTATTGATGGCCAAGCTTTTGCACCACTTCCAGTATTTCTTTTTTATTGTTGCCAGCACTAACGAAAGTGATCGGGTATTTTTTGGCGGCAAAAAGCCAAGTGGGCAAAACCGTGGCAATTCCCGACACGTATATCCCCATCGGGAAACCGATTATTGCTAGAGTTTTTTTGACATCAACCTGGAATAGGTAGCGATAGATTAACTCGTGAACAATCAGCGATTCCCACTCCTGCTCACTGCCACGTGGCCAATATGTCGCTTGACCGCTAGTGCCCGAACTAACGGCGATTAGATTCTCGGCGCTTAAATCGCCGTTCCAGCAACGATCGGACGTTGAATAGATGTTGATATAGTTTTCCTTGTTGATAATGGGCACCAGATTTTTAAAATCAGCCATCGTCTGGATTTTTTTGGGAATTATTTTGTTCTTACCCAGAAAATCTTTGTAGGCCGGCACCAGATCAGCGGCCCGATGGAATAATTCCAAGGCCCTTTTCTCGCCGCGTCGTCGCCAAAAATTCTCGCCGCTGGTACGAAGCGACTCCTCAAACTTGATAATATTAAATTTACCGGTTTTAGTGACCAGTGACAGCATATTGTTTTAATAAATTCATCACTGCCCCAACGTCGTCGGCTAGAATACGATCTTCGATCAGAATCGGCGAGACCGCTCGAACGTCGTCGAAAAAGGATTGATTTAATTCGGCCAATTTCCGCCCCAATTTAAGAAAATCGGTACCTTGGGCGAGAGTAATAGCCTCGATGGCCTGAATAATATAAGTGTTACTGATTACTCGGGCGCACAGAAGCGCCGCGTCAGTGC
Organism: uncultured Candidatus Saccharibacteria bacterium; assembly: GCA_964364525.1. Lineage (GTDB taxonomy): Bacteria > Patescibacteriota > Minisyncoccia > Phycocordibacterales > JACOZG01 > JAYEGE01. The sequence goes on from CAYIMH010000043.1 coordinate 1,499, forward strand.
CCATACTAACAACATCTTGGTTGTCGCCATTGGTGGAAATTGAGTGGACGTATTGAGGAAAAGCAAGGGTCTGGTTCTGGGCCGCAGTCGAAGTGGCAACGAATTGTAGGCCCTGCAAGCCAAGAGTCAGACCCGGTTTACCTAAATTGAGAAAGGGCGGGAAGACGCCATTGATCTTCTGATTAAGAAAGAAATTAATCCGCCGCTCGGCCAAGAGACCGAGCTTGACCAGACCAATTTTTAATTGATCGACGATCACGGCAATATAATCACCGTGGAAATTACCGCCGTGGAGAAAGCGCTTATTTTGCCAATCAATAATCGGGTTATCGGTCACAGAATTAATTTCTATTTCTACCACCCGTCGGGCATTCTCGATTATCTCTTGAATGGGACCAAGAATCTGGGCCAAGCAACGGAAAGAATAAACCTCCTGAACCGTCTCCGCTATCTTCTGCACGCCATTACCGACGTGATGATTTTTATCCAGGATCTGGCGATCACGCAAAAGTTTGGAAGAAGCCAAGATGGTCCGGAGAGCTTTGGCCACGTCCATTTGTCCGCGATGGGGCCTAAGCCGGTGCAATTCTTCGGCAATACTGTCGTTAAAAGCACCAACAAGCTCAAGCGCCCAGGCGCCCATCTTAATTTCATTAGCGAGAATATTCATCGCCTCGACACCAAGCACGGCGCTAATACCGCCCATAACAGAGGTGCCATTAATCAAGGCGAGCCCCTCTTTGGCCTTGAGGATATAGGGTTTAATCCCCAGTTGTTTAGCGACCTGCTCCATCGGCTGAATCTGTCTTTGATAAGACACGCGGCCATGACCAATCAGAGCCAGGGTGATGTGCGCCAATTGGACCAAGTCGCCACTAGTGCCGACCGCTCCGTGTTCCGGAACCAGGGGGATAATTCGCTGATTAATATAGAGGGCCAATCGTTCAATTAACTCCACCGTCACACCAGAATGACCTCTCAACATCGTATTAAGACGAACCAGCATCGCCGCCAAGACATATCGATCATCGATCGGGTCGCCTGCTCCAGCCGCATGGCTGAAAATTAAATTGATCTGCAAACTATTCACTTCGTCATCGCCAATAACATAAGAGGACATCGGACCAAAGCCCGTATTGACCCCATAGATCACCTTGTCTCGGCGGTGTTCTTCAAGGAAATCGCGGGCCTGTTTGACCTTGTCTATTGCCGATAAAGCAATTTCTACTTTCCATTGCGGGTCGTTAACAAAAGAATAAATATCCTTTATCGTCAACTTTTCGCCGTCTAAAACAAGTGTCTTGGACATAATATTCAGTATCATAGCAAAATTTGCTTATTTAGTACACAGCGGGCCCCTTGATTTCTTGGCGAGACAGAGTGATAATCAAGTTAGCTTAGCTCTTTGTAATCCCACCGTGTTGGCGGGGCAGTAAGGGCGCGAAATTTTTTGCGATCCTAGCGATCGCGGAAAGGCAGAGTGGATGATGGTGAAAATTGGATGGCTCTTGGTAGTGACGATTCTTTTTCTTGCCGGCTGCGGCACCGACCTAACCAAGTACGATTTGGCCTACCTGGCCTGCAGTGAGGGGCTGGGATTCGACCAAGCTGGCGTGGATAATCTGTGGCGAATCTTCCGCGAGAGCAAGGCCGCTGGCTTTTCGTTTGAAGAAGCGGTGGTGGCCGGCATCCAGGCCTGCGGCAACACTCTTGGCTCTAATACCGACGAAGGCGCCAGTTGCCGTGCCTGCGTTAGCTTGATTGCAGAGGGCGTTTACAATTCCGACGGTTCGGGACCGACGGCGCCCCAGATTGAAACAATCAATCTGAAAATGCCCTTGCCGGGTAATCACGCCTGGCGCCTGACGATTGAGGCCGGCGGTAAAGATTGTCTGGAAAATTGGGTTGATCCAGGTCACCAGAATCTGAACCATTTTTCTCTTGACTTCGATGACGGCAGTTGGGAAAACGGCAAAGCGAAATCGTGGACCAATGTGCCAGTTTATCCCGCCGCCAGTGGTTTTGTCGTCTTCTCCAGCGCGGTCGAAGATCCTTACAATGGCTACTATGTAGTCATAGATCACGACGGAGATGGCAACCTGAACACCGGTTTTAGCACCAGATATTTACATCTAGCCGAAGTTCCTCTGGTAAAAACGTGGGAAACCGTCGGGACGGGAACACGACTTGGCTTTGTCGGAAACACAGGTGAGGTTTTGGGATCATCCCATCTACATTTTGGAATCCGTTATCGGAATAAGGGAGACTCTGACATCCCCGAACTCCAGCAGAGCAAGATCGAGGGGAGATACATATCGGACTACAAATGCGACCGGGGAACCAGTCAGGCTGGGTACTATTTATCCAGCAACACTCCCTGAAAACAGGTAACCAAGAGCGAGAAAACTACCTCGCTCTTTTTTATTTCACCGATATAATCTTAAAGAAGGACTCGCATGGTCTAGCACTGCGCCCGGGCTCTATTTTCTTTCTTACTTTTATGGATACCGGGTGCGCGAGCGAGGACGAAAGAATTTCATTCTTTTCGGAGTCGGCGATCTCCGAAAAATCAAGGTTTAAAAGTAAATTATTGTTCTCATCCAGTCTATTCACGGTATTGTGCCCCGATATCAAGCCCCTGAAATATCCTATTAACTTATCGTCACCGCCAGTTACGACCAGTGTGTCACAAGTAAAACTTACCGGGCCTTCTTCGCCATTAAAATCACTGCTATCGTAACTTTTTTCCCAAGTAGTATAATAACCCACTAATTCGGCATCGTATTCTATGTTTTCGGTAATTACTAGAGGATTGGCGGCAGGATTGAACTCCCTTCCGCCCTTTTTACTATGATCCGCCACCCAAACCAGAGCAATGACAAAAACGACAACCGCTACCCACGCTAGGACAGTTTTGTGGATTTCGCTCATGCTTACAAATATAGCACCCCGGCGAGAAAATTCCAACAAATAAATCCCGCGAGGCGCTTTGGGGAAAGCGGGGCTCGCGGGAGGGCGCGGTTGTCAATTCTTAGCCAATTGCGACTGCTTGGCCAAAGCGATGTGGACCTCACTGACCGCCTTATTGGTGGCCGCGAGAAGCGCCTGGCCGATGGCCGAGGAACAACCGGTGCTGGTCACTTTAGTCTTACCCCAGCTGGTCTTGGTGGTCATCGTGTCAATAGAGGTAAAGGTCCCTTCGGCCGTGAAGGAGGAGACAATCCGTCCGCTCCGAGGATCCACGATCTGGGCATCGAAGGCGACCATGCCTCTGTAAGTTGTGCGTTGGACCGACTTGGTGCCCTTACCGAGGCGGATGATCGGACCAGCGTAAGGGATAAGCCCCAGACCCGCACCATTCGAACTCTCGCCCTCAACACTGGCGTCGGTACTTTGATTGTGTTGAGTGACAACGCCTCGGATAACATAGGGGCCGAGTTCGCCGGTCTTCATCCCGGCGATAATTTTCTCCGGGTCGTGCTTATAAATCTCCCAGTCAACTACTTCGGCGTTACCTAGACCGCGCTGGATAGCCGAGAGTAATTGGGCTGTGATTCCAAAACCGACTTGAGAGCCGGGATCAGTCCTGCTGCCACCGACGGCCGGATAGATCGCGGTCGGAACCAAGCCGCCGGGCACGATCATCACTTGACTACCCCGACCACTATTGCCTGCCGTAATCCCACTGGAACCTTGGACAAACGGCTCGACCGTCACCACCCACTTGGGCAAGCTCGGATCGTACGGAATAACCAGGGGTTTCACTTCGGCTTGCACCGGCACTTCTTGTTGCGCTTGAGCCTCCGCCGGATCAATGTCGGTCCGGATACCACTCTTCTTACCACAAGACAGTGACCAAGAAACAAGAACGATGCCCAACAAATAGCGATTCATAATAGACCTCCTTTCATGTAAAGTCCTATGCCGTTTTTAATATACCAAACCCTGATTAAAATGTACAGCCATAGCTATTGTCTATTGTGTTATATAATCACAATCTGCTTCTCATATAGCATCGGCAATGCGTCCTGTCTCATACGGAATTTCGTTCCGTGATTGTGTCCGGTGCGAGCGTCAAAGTCCACAAGGATTTTGCCTTCCTCCAATGCCTTCAAAAATCCTTCGAAACTAAACTTTTGCAGCATCATTACTTTCGTGTAGTGATAGTACTCTTTGCCGCGCGCTTTTTTCACTTCGGCTTGAACATAAAAAGCGTTGAGCAATTTTGTTCCGGCCTTATGTTCCAAATCGTCAAAGCCCCAATACGGTTGTGGTTCCAGCTCGCCGAGGCCGACAC
>CAYIMH010000044.1:0-1125 GCA_964364525.1 uncultured Candidatus Saccharibacteria bacterium
TACCTCTATGATTCTCGTTCGCCATCACCGCTCCTCGAGTCTATCCACTTGCCCAGCTGTATTTATCCCGACACCGTTACGCCGGACGGTCTCAAGGCTAAGTATCAGGCTAAGACCTTACGAATTCTCTTAGTTCCCGGCCACGACAACGAGTATGGTGGCACGGAATTTAAGGGTCTCCGCGAGGCCGATCTCAATCTCCGCTTGGCCGAGAAACTGGCCCAATTTCTAGCTCAAGACGAGCATTTCCAAGTTATTACCGCCCGCGATTTTCAAACCGGAAATTATGTTGGCGATATCGAGACTTATTTTAATGAGAAGCGCGAGGATATCAATGGCTTCCGGCGGGAGCTTAGAAATAATTTTAATCAATTAGTCAGCGCTGGTCAGGTGACGGTGCCCGGCGAGCAAGTCCATCATAATTTTGCACCCCAGGAAGTGGCCCTGCGGCTCTACGGAATGAATAAGTGGGCCAACGAGCATCAAATTGATCTTATGATCCATGTTCACTTCAACGATTATCCACGCGCCCAACGCCGGGGGAGTGGGCAGTATTCCGGCTTCGCCATTTATGTGCCGGAGAAACAATATCCTAATGGCGCGGCGAGCATTGATTTGGCCAAGACTGTCAGTCAGTATCTGGGGCGCGCCTTAGCTGTCAGTGATTTGCCGATCGAGAACGCGGGTGTGGTAGAGGATCAGGAATTGATCGCCGTCGGCGCCCAAGCCTCGCGCGAGGGGGCCTCGATGCTCATCGAGTATGGCTATATTTACGAGTCGCCCTGGCATTATCCGGAAACCAAGGAAGCCATGCTCGAGGAATTAGCTTGGCAGACTTATCGCGGCGTGAAAGGCTATTTTGCTCCCGAGGTCGTGGCCGACGAGACCTTACTCTTGCCTTACTTGTTAACGGTAGAAATGGGCGCTGGCTTGCGCGGTCGGCGCGATGTCTTGGCGCTCCAGAAAGCGCTCCAGCGGGCGGGGCTCTATCCGCCCACCGGCAAGACAATGAACGATTGTCCGATCAACGGCAATTTTGGCCCCTGCGTTCGCGCCGCCGTCTTAGTCTTCCAAACTGCCAACCAGCTCCCCACCACCGGCTACGTCGGCGAGCGAAACGACATC
>CAYIMH010000044.1:1135-5635 GCA_964364525.1 uncultured Candidatus Saccharibacteria bacterium
CAAAAAATTGAACGAATTGTTCGCCAGTTGATAGTTGCGATAAAAAAACATGCGCGAGTTTGGAACTCGCGCATGGCCCCCGCCTCTCTCCTCTACTCCTTTTGATTAATCTTCGAGAAGCCGAGCAATATCGATTGGCTCCTCGGGCGTCTCTCCTTCCGGCCGCCGCCGATAACGAAAGCGGATCGTCAGCTCGTTGTCGCGGCTTCTGATCTCCGCTTCCCGCTGATCATGGGCGAAATCAATCACGGTCTCCCTGTTTACTTCGGTCATAACACTCCTTTCGTCTATCTGACCATTCCACTCGCCGGGAACCACTTTCCCAGCGCCGAAGGAGTAGGCTAGCACGGGGCAATTTGGTTGTCAAGCGCGCGGGCTTTGGGCTATGATGGGCTTACGATGAACTTCTGGCAAAAATTGCCCCGGCCGTTTTTTTGTTTAGCGCCGATGGCGGACGTGACAGACGCGGCCTTTCGGCGGATTATCGCTAAGTATAGTGGTGATGCCGGCCTGAACGGTTTTAAGGCCGGGCGGGTACTCTATACCGAATTTGTCTCGGCCGACGGCTTGTGTCACCCAAAGGGACGGGAGAAACTCTTGGTTGATCTGCAATACGACGAGAGTGAGCGACCTATCGTGGCCCAACTTTTCTCGGCCAATCCCGAGAAAATGGAGGCGGCGGCAAAATTGGTGACGGAGCTGGGCTTCGATGGTCTTGATATTAATATGGGTTGTCCGGATCGAACGATCGAGAAACAGGGCGCCGGCGCGGCGTTGATTAAGAACCCCAAACTGGCGCGCGAGCTGATCCGGGCGGCCAGGCAGGGCGTTGGCACTTTGCCGGTTTCGGTGAAGACGCGGCTTGGTTATAGTCGTGACGAGCTGGAAACTTGGTTGCCGGCGCTCCTCGCCGAGAAGCCGGCGGCTATTACCATCCACGCGCGGACGCGAAAAGAAATGTCGAAAGCGCCAGCGCGCTGGGAGCGTATCAGGCGCGCGGTGGAAATCAGAGACGGGATTCAACTTGGAGGCTTAGCCTCCAAGTCGTTAATTATTGGTAACGGTGATGTGGAAGATCTTGCCGATGCTCGGAAGAAGGCGGCGGAGACCGGCGCTGATGGCATCATGCTCGGCCGGGCCATCTTCGGCAATCCATTTCTTTTTTCAAAAAAGAAATGCCCCGAGGGATTTGAGGGGCTAAAGCTGCGCCTTCGCGTTCTCGTCGAGCACACCAAACTTTTCGAGCAATTACTGGGCGAGCACAAGAGCTTCGCCATTATGAAAAAACATTTTAAGGCCTACTTATCCGGCGTCGCTCCGGTGGAGAAGGTGGGGGATTGGCACGCGCTCCGCGAACAATTAATGGCCGCGCCTGATGCCATGGCGGTTGAACAGGTTGTGCATAACTATCTTGCGTTACTTTGATCTTTCTGTTAACCTGATACCCAGAAGGTGCGAGGCGGGGCCTGGGATCACATCTTTTGAAACCAAATAACGACCGAAGTTGTAAGGTCCCGCCTCGCGTTGTTAGGTCTTGGTTCCGTTGTTGGGTCTTTTCCAACACGGTGACGTGCCCGCTCTAGTAAGCGTTTCCCGCAAGGGTTACCAGAGCGGGCTTTTTTTGTGTCTAATTTTATATATAATGGGGGACAATGGCGGAAAATAATTTGGCACTCTATCGCAAATATCGGCCGACGGCCTTTGCCGAGGTCATCGGCCAAGAGGCGGTGGTCAAGACGCTCGAGGGCGCGATCAAGCAGGGAAATATCGCCCACGCCTACCTTTTCGCCGGCTCGCGCGGTACGGGCAAGACCTCGGTCGCCAGAATTTTTGCTAAAGAAATCGGCTGTTCGGCCAACGATCTCTATGAGATTGACGGCGCGTCGAATCGCGGCATTGATGAGATCCGTGAATTGCGCGAGGCGGTGCGGGTAAGCGCCTTCGATTCGCCCTACAAGGTCTACATCATTGACGAGGTCCACATGCTGACCAAGGACGCCTTCAACGCGCTCTTGAAAACTTTAGAGGAACCGCCGTCCCATGTTATTTTTGTTTTAGCGACGACGGAACTGCACAAAGTTTTAGACACAATTATCTCTCGCTGTCAAACGCTCACTTTTCAGACACCGGCGGTTGATAATTTGAAAATTTTTCTCGAGCGCGTAGCCAAGGGCGAGGAGATTAAAATAGAAGAGGAGGCGGTGGAATTATTGGCTCTCTTGGCCGACGGCTCTTTCCGTGACGCGGCGGGCAAACTCCAACAAGTGCTGGCGGCCACGCCCGGTTGTCATGAGGTGAGCCTGGCGGAGGTGGAGACGGTGACCGGCGCGCCGGCGGCGCTCTTGGTGAACCGCTTTATTGCGGCTATTCTCAATCAGGACTTAAGCGTCGGTTTGGGGACGATCGAGGCGCTGGGGAAGAATAACGGTGACATGCGTATATTTGTTAAATTAATTCTGAAACGCCTGCGGCTAATTTTGCTAACACGATTGGTGCCGGAGCTGGCGGCCACAATGGCCGCCGGTTTAACTGCCGAGGCGCGAGAGCAAATCGGTCAATGGTCCAAGCATGCTCGGGCTCAAATTTTGCCGTCAGTTTTGACCGGCTTGCTTGCCGTCTACGACGAGATCGGCCGTTCCTACTTGCCGCAATTACCGCTCGAGCTGTATCTAATTAAGAATACAAGTTCTTGACTTTGTAAACCTAGTCTGCTAGGGTGCTTGACTAAGAGCCTAATCTCTTGGATGGGCTTATTTTTTTGACTGCCATCATGGCTACCCTGGTTCTAAAATTGGCTAAAATCAAGGCTCAAATAGCCGTTGGCGATCTTATCCAGCACTTGGTGATCGCGATTTTGCTGGTCCTCGGCATTCACCTCTTAGTGATCTACAAGAGCGCAGTTATCGCCCTGTCGGACCAGTGGTGGTGGGTCAAATTATATTTGGTACTGACCGGCTTCTTTCTGTTCTCCCGTTTTTTCATTCTCTTTTTTTATCGTGATAAGCATGATGACGGACACAATTTAGAGCGGCAAGGCCAAGAATATCCAAGTGTCAGTTTTATCATTGCGGCCAAAGATGAGGGTCCGATGATCTACCGCTCGATTGCCACTTGTCTCGGCTCGCATTACCCGGGTCGGATGGAATGTGTGGCCATTGACGATGGCTCCAGTGACCAGACCCAGGCTGAAATGTTGCGGGCGCAAGCGACTCACGGCGAACAGTTGGTGAAGGTGATTTCCTTTGATCGCAATCGCGGCAAGCGCGAGGCGATGGCCGAGGGCATCCTGGCCTCGGTCGGGGAGATTCTGATTTTCGTTGACTCGGATAGTTTCTTGGTCCCTGACGCCGCGCGGCACCTCGTTTGGCATTTTTTGCATAATCCCGGCCTCGGGGCGGTGGCCGGCAATAGCGGCGTGGCCAACGAGCGACGCAATTGGCTGACGCGGATGCAATCAGCGCGCTACGGCACCTCGTTCAATATTTTCAAGGCCTGCGAGAGCGTCTTCGGCCTGGTGACTTGTTGCCCGGGCTGCTTCTCGGCCTACCGACGGGCGGCCGTCCTGCCGATTTTAACCGCCTGGCGCGAACAGATGCTCTGGGGCACGCGGAGCACCTTTGGCGATGATCGGAGCTTGACCAACTTCGTTCTTCGTCGTTGGGAAGTGGCTTATTGCCGCCGCGCCCGCGCGATAACGGTGGTCCCCGAGCGTTATCGCCAGTTTTTCAAGCAACAACTTCGTTGGAAGAAGTCCTGGGTCCGCGAGGGTTGGGAAGCGGCCACTTTTATCTGGCGCAAACACCCGTTGGCGGCGGCCTTTTTCTATATTAACTTGCTTTTGCCACTTCTGGGGCCGGTGGTGGTGCTCTACGCGCTGATTGGCTGGATAGTCTGGGGCGTGTCGCCGCTTTTCTTTGTGCTCGGCGTTCTCTACTTGAGTTTACTTTATGGTCTGCTCTATTTTTGGCAGAGCCGCAATATTTATTGGTGGTATATTGCGCCCTTCACTTTGCTCTATATGCTGGTTTTGGTCTGGCAGATGCCTTATGCCATCCTTAAATTAAAAGATACTTCATGGGGTACTCGCTAAAACAATCGTGGTTCTGGATCAGATTGGCGGCCTGCCTGTTCTTGCTGGCCAGTGTGGCGGTCGTGACTTTTAGATTTTTGCCAAATGCCAAACACCTGCTCCGCGCTTTCCAGATTGATTATTATCGCTATCAGCCGTCGGCTCCCGTAGTCAGCCTGGTGTCAACAGATGATCTGCCGCCGGCCCAAGGCGTTCCCATCCTTCTTTATCATGGCGGGGTTCCTTCTCGTGATGACGTCAACACGACGCAGGAAAATTTTATTGCCCAAATGGAAATGCTGAAACGCGAGGGCTACCAGGTATTTGCCAATGATCATAACACTTACGCATACTTGTTAGCGAAGTGTTACGTCGAGACCGATTTGATCGATATCGAGAAGGCGGCGACCAAACTGATTGCCGAATTTAAT
>CAYIMH010000045.1:0-5505 GCA_964364525.1 uncultured Candidatus Saccharibacteria bacterium
GCTTCGCGCGTCCCACCAAAAAGTTGGTCTTTTGTCTGAAACTCGGATTCTGGAGCCAATGGCCGGGATTGAACCGGCGACCCCGTCCTTCGTTTACACCTCTTCTTTATCTATTCAAGAGGACTAGACTGTATCTTCCCCATAAGATGTTTACTTATCTCACGGGGCCCCCTGTCAGTCGTTCGGGCCGACTTGGGTCGGCCACGGTCTGGCCTCGCATTCGCGGGGTGTTGACCGTTATTCGGAGTTCATTCCTGGTGTTGCCACCAGAACGGGCAGAGAGCTTATACGCTCCACCATGGACGTGCTCTACCAGCTGAGCTACATTGGCTTTTATATTTAATGACCTCATCACTACTATATTATATCCCGCGGAGCTTTTCAATCTGCCCACAAAGAATGTCCCTTAACTTTTTATTATTGTAGTAGATCGTCAACACTCCATGCGGTATTTTCCTTTTGTAATTACCCGTGCCGCGGCTAGTTGTAACCACCACCTTTTGGAAATGGCCTCTTGAGAATCCAATCCTTCGTGACCAAAAGTTGAGTGCCTCATTGGGACTCATATCGCTAAACACTTGGAGTCCGAATTTTAGTCTGTCTAATCGAATATTGTAAATGTGGACCAAAAATTGAATAAAGGTTTTTATCAGGGCGGGGTCGGTATTTCCCAACCGAATAGACGATTCATTACTTTTGGTTCCTTCTCCCCAGTATAAACCAAGGCCCAGGCCAAACCAGAAACAATCTCGAGGCTTTGAAATCTTCCAGACCAAAAATGGATCACCCTGGGGGTTATGTTTCAAGTAAATTGCCTCCGAGATGCTCCGTTTACGAATCCTGTATTTATTTAACCAATAATTAATTGTGCTCTGCGAGCAACCTAATATTTTAGAAACTTGCCCAACAGATAATTTGTCGTGGCCGTACAGCTTAAGTAACCTATGATAATCTAGTGCCATGTTAGTATATTACTATACTACAGGACTCGCACCAAATTTACTTATCCACTGCCTTATTCCACTACTGTGCCGGGAAAAGGCTGGCCAGAGAGGGCGAGGCGGACGGCCCCGAGATTGGTGCCGCGGAGAATGCCGACGCGCAATTTGAGCGACTCGGCTAATTTACTCGCCACCGGATCGAAGGGGGCGTTCTTGCCCGGAGTCCAATTCTCCCCCACGATCTCGCGGCGGAAAGTGGCCCAGTCGATTTTTTCTAAGCGTTTGGCGTCAGGATGTTTCTGCGGATCTTTGTCATAAACAAAATCGGTGTTGGAGAGATTGAAGATGGTCTTGGCGCCTAATCGTTTGGCCCAATGTACAGCGTCCTTGTCGGTCGAGCAGCCCGGCTGCCAACCAGCGGCAACGATGATCGGTTTATCCAGCTTAAATTCTACTCCCGGATCGGTCGTCACTTCAGGATAAGCCCGATCACCGAACATCAAGCGGACAAAATGGGCATTGAAAATAGTCGTTTGGATGCCCAACCAATCGAGATCAGTTTGGCTGGTGGTCGTCACCGCGGCCAGCGCTTTCTGATATTGCCGACAAGTCGCGCCCCCGCCAACGATCAGCACGAAGCGCTGACCGCCCTCGACCGCCTCGAGGATTAATTGTCTAAATTGTTTCAGAAACTCGATATCGAAACCGGTTGGGGGAATAATAATCGAGCCGCCCACCGAAAGCACCAGGGTTTCCGCCATAAATAAATTTAATTAAAATCTTTTTTACGTAAATATACTACCATAAAGCGACGCTTAAAGGCGCGGCCTAATTTTTGCGCCGCCGCGCCATAATGAACATGCTTATGCGACTTATCAATTTTCGCGACCTCGAATTGGCCACCGAAAAATTCCTCGATTTCCGGCTCCGCCCAGACGTGTTCATAGACTCCGAGCACGGGGTGGATGTAAGAATTGGCCTCACCTGCTGGATGATCGCGGAGCAAGCGCTTGACGTGAAGATCCTCCTCGGCCAAAAAAGTTTTGAGGAAAAACCAGCCGCCGGGGCGGAGCACCCGGCTGATCTCATTGCGCCACACCTCACGCTCCGCCTGGCGCAAGACGTGCGCGGTCATCATATCAAGAACGAGATCAACCGAATTATCGGCCAAAGGTGGTGGCTCGGCGATTGAGCGCACCTCGAAATGGAGGGGAGCGGCCACGAAGCGGGTTGTTGCCGTCGTATTTGCCTGTTTAATCGCCTCCTCCGAGGTATCATAACCGATCCCCCGACAACCAAACTCGCGATTCAAGTAGATCAGGTGGCGGCCGTTGCCACAGCCCAAGTCCAGCACCACGCTGTTTTTATTCAGCGTCCTATTCCCCTCTTGACGCAAGAGCCACCGTGTAAACTTTTGCAAATCTTCCGACGGGACAACAGAAAGCGCCAGATGTTCCGGCTTAATATATTCCTTATTCCAGAAATTACTCCGCCGCTTTTTCATATAAAATTTATCCTAGCATAAAAAGACCACCGTTCGCTTTCGCTACTGGGTGGTCGGTACTCACAAGGCCCGAAGCAGAAAATCGGCTTTAACCGCCCGAGCCACTGGATGATCTGGCTCTAGGCCGGAAACTTCGGCCAATACCGGATCAAGCCCGCGACCGGCTATCGCCGCACCAAGCTCCAGCGCTTGAGGATCGCGGTCATCGTGGAAGTGGAAGGCGCCAGCAATTCCAGTCGCAAGGAAGGCTGGGATTTGTCCTCTTTCCCACAAGAGACGGGCGGGCAAAACGAAGCGTTCGTCCCGACCAAGTTTGCGTTTCGGCTGAGAAGCGACGCGCGATAGACTATCTTGCAGATGAGGATTGCCAAACCGCGCCACAATCTTGGCCGCGTAAGTCCGCTGTTCCGATCGAGTAATGCTCGGATGAAGTGCCACCATCACTTCCTCCACCTCCTGGAGCGCGCCCCGAACCAGATCCAAAATGTCTCGATCAGCCACCGCCTGATGCACATACTCGTAGCCGCGGAGCACACCGTAGTAGCCCACCACCCCATGAGCCATATTAAGGGTGAACAATTTCTGATCAAGCCGTGCAGCCACATTAGAGACCGCCTCAACGCCCGCAATGGGCGGCAACGCCTCTTGTAGTTGACTAACGTCGATCACGAACTGAAAATAGTCTTCCACGGTCGTGGCTAGCGGATGATCAGATTGTGGCTTGGTGTTTGGAACAATCCGATCGACGATACAATTCGGAAAGCTCACATGATCCTTAATTTGAGAATGAAGGACGGGATCAATCGCCGACCAGACAAATTCGGCTAGGTAAGCAGTGTTGTCACGGACATTCTCGCAGGCGACCACTACCACATGAGCCGGGTCTCGCGGTCGCCGTTGTGCCCGCACCGTCAATCCAAACGCCAAAGATTTGGCCACATGCGGGAGAGCCAATTTGCCCACCGCCGTCAGAATGATATCAGACTCGCACACCGCAGCTGTCACCGCTTCCTGATCTTGAAAGTAAATCGCTCTTACTCCACTGATCATCTGCTCTACTACCTGGGTGGGCGAACAGACAAAAACTGGATAACCATGATGCTGGTTGATCAGATCTACTCGAGCCCGATCAACATCCACAAAAACCACCTCGCAATCGGACTGGCGCAGTAGAACGCCAAGAAATCCCCGGCCAATATTTCCTGCCCCAAACACTAACACTTTTCTCATTTTTCAAACTCCTTTCAGATACCAAATCCAATGTGGATATTAGCAAAACGAAAGGCCTAGGTCAATTTCTACGCAACGTACTGAACGTTGCCGTAATCGCAATTCAGCGAGATTTAACATATTTTAAAATAAATAAATCTCTGGGCAAAATATATTGATTGTTTCTATGATGAGACACCTCCCTAATTTCCTTCTCTAAAGCCGTAACCGCTTCGTCAATTGTAAGCCGCTCTACGACAAATCCAGCTTTTACCTCGCCGGGATCTAAATTTATTGCATGGCAATCTTACTTTTATCTTTATTAAACACGACCGCCCTAGCCGCTTCTCTTTTTGGGAATTTTATAGCATCTTCCTCTTTGATGTTATAGGGGTTGATAATTTTTATGACTTGCATACAAAAATCTTACCACGGCCCCGTATCCACTGCATCCATGGATTTTTCGTGCCTAATTTATTGAGTAAAATCGATGCGCGGACTAGCGGACAAAGTGGGGAGTGCTATAATCTTTCTTATGAAAACCTTCGCCTTCATCGACGCCTCAAACCTTTTCTACGGAGGAGAGAAAAGCCTCGGCTGGAAGATTGACTACCGAAAACTTTTTGAATATCTGAAGGAGAAGTACCAAGTGAGCGTTGTTCTATATTTCGGCGGGGTAGAAATCCATGATTTCAAATATAACTACCTAGACGACAAGACGATACCTATCGCAGAGCTGGAAAAATATCTGGTGAAGTTAATCAAAAATGATGGTAACAAATTTAACGAAGCCGATTTATTGCTTTTGAGTCGTCATCTTCAAAGAGTTCGGTTTTACGGTAAGCTCGCCAGCTTCGGTTATCAGCTCTTTTTGAAACCAGTAAAGATTTATACCCAAGAAGACGGAACCACCAAACGCAAAGCCAACTGTGATGTTGATATGGCATTCCACTTGATGAAAGAAAAGGATAACTTCGACCGCGCAGTGGTGCTTTCGGGAGACGGGGACTTCCTGCCTGTACTCAAATACCTCAAAGAAATAGGGAAGGGAGTGATTGTGCTCGGTAGGGGTCCGAGAACGGCCAAAGAAATCAAGCAATTCACTGGTAGCGATTTCAGAGATTTTGAATATCTACGAGAGCGCCTAAAAATGGAGGGGAAATAGAGTAAAAAACAACGAAAGGCACCCGTTTAGGATGCCTTTCACGTTTAGTAAGTCTAGTATAGCACCGACCACACCGTCGTCAACCCCCTCCATATTTTTTAAGTAACTCTGGAAGAATCTGAAGAAAAAGATCTTTACTAAAATTAATTATCCAAATAAGAATGTTCTTAATCTTTCCCCAATCTTTTTCTGGCTTTTGAAGCTCATCATTTAACTCTGCTAGCTTTTCCTTCTCTTCTTGATTGGAAGATTTCTCAATGAGTTGGCTGATAGTATTTTTTATATCTATCGTGATTGTATTTTGATTTATAATCGTTACGTTGTTGCCTGTTGTGTTGGAAGAGCCGGCTTTTGAAACATTAAGTAGATCTTCCATAAAACCCACGGCCATTGCCACATGAGAAAGGACGGGTAATTTATCGTACGTAGGAGTAGTTCCATTTATTAAACGATGAGCACTTCTTGGTACCTTAAACTTTGAACAATCTTGTCCGGTAGCTACTGTTATCTCGTTAACAAGTGGATTATAGGTACTATCTATAGTTTCCGCCAAAAACCACCCCGTATGTTTATCAAATTGCTCTTTGAGACCTTTTATCTGCCTATATAAACTTTTTACCTTTAATTGCTCCATACTGTGAATAACGAAATGCTCCAACCCCCAGTTTTTTGATACAATGCAGACG
>CAYIMH010000046.1:0-5492 GCA_964364525.1 uncultured Candidatus Saccharibacteria bacterium
TCACCCGATCGCGTTCCGGCCAAGCGGGATTCTTGGGATCGTGCTTCAGCGAGTGAAAATAAAGCGCCGTGAAAATATCGGCCATACCCAAGGGTCCCGCCGTGTGACCGGAACCGGCAGCAACAAGCATCTTAATAATAGACTGGCGAATATTATTGGCCGTACGCTCTAGCTCCCGAACTTTGTCATCGTAAAGATTTGCCATCCTCACTTAATTTTAGCGCATTTAGCTCGTAACTACACACCGCCAACTGTGCATAGCCTTATCGACGCCGCGCTTGGCCACTTCTTGCCAAAAAGCGGAGCCGACGACAAGGCGCGTGGCCCCGGCCTCAAGTAGCGCGGGCGCATTATCTAAATTGACTCCCCCATCTACCGCGATGGCCAGATGAGGAAAACGTCGATGAAGAATCTGTACCCGGCCGATCACCCGCTCGTCGAAGGGTAACCCCTGCTCGCCGATCTTAGCGATGCTCATAAGCTGGACGACGTCAAGTCGATCAACGTAAGCATCTACTATCTCCAGCGGCGTCTTGAGCAAGAGCGCCAAACCACGCTTATTAGGCAAATGCCCGAAGGCTTCCAACACCCGCTCGGGATCGCTAGTGGCTTCGTAGTGAAAAATGATCCGGTCGGCTACCGCCAGCCAACCCGGCAATTCTAATTCAGGATTCCTAATCATCAGATGTACTTCGATCTTAATCCGGCTATCAAGCTCGTTTAATTCCTCCGGCGCTGACCAGGTGACTGCGGGCGTGAAGTCACCGTCACTAACGTCAAGCTGGACCCACTTAACCAAACCCCCGAGCGCCAATAATTTACGCTCTATGTCTTTGAAATCCTGACTCAAGATGGCGGGAATAATCTCGGTCATAATTCTTTAATGGGGCAACCTAAGACCGAGAAAAAGAATAGCCGCTAAAACTAAATTTAAAATTCATTTTCTTCATTGATTAAATTATCAATTTTCGCAATGCGCCTCGCGTGGCGCTCTTCACCGGTAAAATCAATGACCAACCAACGCTTAATCGCCTCAATCGCCTGCTCGAGGGTAAAGAAGCGCCCGCCGATCGCTAAAACATTGGCGTCATTATGCGTCCGCGAGAGGGTCAGGAGCTTCTCGTTGCCGCAACAAACTACCGCCCGAACGTGGGGGAAACGATTGGCCACGATGGCCTCGCCCTGGCCCGAGCCGCCAAAGATGATTGCCTTACTATTCTCTGGATCGCTAGCCACTTGCTTGGCGGCAATTTTTATGAAATCGGGATAATCATCACTCTCATTATATTCAAACGCACCCTCATCGTGGACATCGTAACCCAATTCCTTAAACCACTTCTTCACCCCCTCCTTCAACTCGAACCCCGCGTGATCCGCGGCAAGATAGATAGTCATGAATATTATTATACAACAAAAACGGCCAGCGCTCACAAGCCGAGCTGGGCCGGGGATTCAAATTACAACACGCTTAGTAATTTAGGAGGTCAAATCTCCTTTTACGTCGGCCACAGTGTTACAAGATGGTCCAGCGATTGGCGACAATCTCATTCCAGCAAAACCGGCGCTGTCGGCGCACCCATATTTAGGTTTAGAGTTAGGAGTACTATCTACGGGACACCAGATCCCTCGAGTTGGTTTAGGTGTATCGGGCCCAATTGATACCGCCCATTGTTTTTTATCACCGCTCATTAAGCAAACGGCTTTTTCTTTAGTCTTATTTTCAATATTTTTAAACAAGTCCGCCATCGGCCCAATTTCTTGATCGCAGAGATCGGTGGGATACCGGTTGTCCGACAACACTCGGGTTTCGGCTTCTGAACGCATTTGTCCGAGCGAGCCAAGAGCAGAACTGTAGGGACCCTTACCGCCATACTTAGGTGGAAAAACAACTAAAGCTATTATGGCAAATATAAATAAAACGAGTAACGCCCAACCAGGCCCAACAAAGATAATCCTTTTCCACCTTGGCTTTTTGATGGAAACGCCCAATAAAGCCGATAAGATAATAGCTCCAAAAATTAAGGTGCTCAGCCATGCCTCAAGATACAAATCAACAAAAGACCAAAACGACCCTGCGCCATCGGGCCACCGACAACTCAAAAAATGAGCTCTAAAATAGTAAAGCAAAAGGCCCACAACAATTAGAAGCGGTGCCACCCACCACCAACCGACCTTGGTTTCTACAGACTGGTTTTGGTTACTTGCGGTCATCGTCATAATTTAACTCTGCCCCGCTTTGATGACGTGGCGGATGAGGGTGTGGGTGTAGCCCAATTCATTATCGTACCAGGCCATAATTTTGACGAGATTGCCGGCGACGACTTTGGTCAAGGCGAGGTCGGCGATGGAGGCGTAAGGCGAGCCGACAATGTCGGAAGAGACGAGCGGCTCGTCGGTAACCGTGAAGATCCCCTGCCAGCGCGGCTCCTTGGCGGCTTTGCGCAAAATCTCGTTAATCTCGCTGGCGCTCGTGTTGCGCTTGGCGAGGAAGGTAATATCGGCAATGGAACCGGTCAAAACCGGCACGCGGAGCGCGATACCGTCGAAGAGATTTTTCAAAGCGGGAATAGCTTCGGTGACGGAGATGGCCGCGCCGGTGGTGGACGGGACGATATTATGCGCCGCCGCTCGCCCGCGCCGCCAATCTTTGGCATCCGGCGCGTCCACCAGCTTCTGCGTCGCCGTGTAGCCGTGAACGGTGTTCAAAATCGCCTTCTCTATCCCCACCGCCTCGAGCATTATTTGGATCACCGGCGCAGCCGAGTTGGTGGTGCAAGAAGCGTTGGAAGAAATTTGGCAAGTGCCGAGCTTGTCGTCGTTAATCCCCATCAAGACCGTCGCGCCGATCACCCCGGGCACCGCCTCGCCCTTGACCGGCGCCGTCACCACCACCTTATGCGCGCCAGCATCGAGGTGAGTTCGGGCCTTGACATAAGTCTCGAAGATGCCCGTGGACTCCACCACCACCTCCACGCCGAGCGCCCCCCAGGGCAATTGCGCCGGATCTTTAATCTGGAGAAACTTGATCGCCTGCCCCTCAACTACTAATTCTTCCGCATTCGCAGATTCGTTTCTATTCGTGGTAATTCGTAAACCAGACGGCCCATAGGCGCTATCGTACCTAAGGAGATAAGCGAGATTATCGAGCTCGCCGAGATCGTTGACGGCCACCACCTTAAGCCGCGGCTCCTTGATGGCCAATTTCAGAAAGGCGCGGCCAATCCGCCCAAGGCCATTGATCGCGACCTTAACTTGTTTAGTGTTAGTTTCCACTCTAAGTATTCTACTTTAACCCTTGTCTTCACCCAAATTGCCAACCCCCGTAACTCGAAAAGGGACGACCGTGGCCTGACCAGTTTGATTCAACCAGGGCACTTCCACTGCACCATTGAAGCGTTGATCATCACCAGTATCATGATAGAGCACGGCGTAATAAGTAACGCCACTGGTGGTGGGCTCACTTAAGTCCACCGCGCCGGTCGCCACTCGGTCGTCGAAGAAGCCCGCCCCCAAGACCGCGCCCGGATTGCCAGCACGATTCCGATGAATGGCCACCCACGCGCCGCCATCCACCGACACGTTAGTGATATAGACCACGTCGCCCGGCACCTGATCATTGACGAGAAGTTGGGGCTCGAAGTCGCTTTGGAGAGAACCTTGGCCCGCTTGCCCCACCGCCGCCAGATTATCAATTAACGCCGGTTCATTGTCGCGCCAAATCAGCCAAGTGGCCAGAATAATGATGAAGGCCAGCAAAAAAACCACCCACCACAAAACCACTCTCGATTGTTTTGGTGTCTGGTCTTCCACAGTTAATTAAATTAACTAATAACAGCTCCAGTATATCAAGCGAGGAGGCGGACGGCAAACCGAAGCAGTGGATTAAGGCCGTAAGGCCTCGGCCACGCTGCCATTAACACTAATGATGACGGCTGAAACGGTAGGAAATTGCTTAAGAGTTTCGGTAATTTGAGCCCGAATAGAGGCGACCCGACAAGAACCACCGGCATTCAATTCTGCACTGAAATCGGCCCTCGCTACTCCTCCGTTGATGGTTAAGGACTGCAACTTGACGCCCTGAGGCAAACTGGTCAGCCAGCCCTGACTAATTTCTCCCGCCGCTGGACCCTTCAATAACTCGTTAAGAGCGGCCCGAGCCACCGCCACCATCCGCGGCACAGCACGAGTCACCGCCGCCACTTGAGTACATTCGGCCCCGGTTACTCCCGCCAAATCTGCCTTGGTAAAGAAAACCATGACGTTCATTGGACCAATCGCCACTGGAGCAGGGCTCGTAATTGGAGTACTCACTACGGCTGGGGTTGCCAGTGGCTCCACCACCATTTCGTCCGGCGCTTCACCCCCATCTTCCGTTGCCGTTTCGTCATCAAGACTTAGCTCCTCGGCCACGGCAAAGCGCACCGGTAATTTGACCCACTCCTCACCAACAGGCAAGTCAGACGGATTGGCCTTGCCAAAAAGCAAGTAACCGAGCTCCGCGCCGGCAGGATCGAACTCGAGGCTGGCCGTAAAGGACACCATCTCCTCGGTCGTCCACTCCTCTTCAGCCGTAGCCGGAGATTCGGCTAAGACCCGGCCGTCGGCATCTATTAATTTGATTGGAAAATTAGCCTCGAAATACCACGAGCCCACCGCCTCACCGGCCACCGCTAACGGACTCTCGACGACATCGTCGGCCAGAGGCTCGGCAACGGTCAATTCCGTCGTCTCATCCAAACCGATCGCCGCATCGGCCGGATTCTCCTTGCCGCCCCAAGAACTCAAGCCCCAGATTACTAGTGCAATAATAATGATCGCGAGCACCCACTTCCACGTACTTGATTGATTCATAAATATCTGTTATCGCCAATAATTAATAAAATCGCCCCGAGGTTCAAATCTACCCTCTATCCTACCACAAGCCCTTCTCAAAGCACAAAAAGCCACCGCGTGATGCACGCGATGGCAAAAATACTCAAAAACCAGACTGGCAAGCTTGAATCTCGCTAAACCATAAACCAGCCCTGGATAACGTGACCGCCGCAAGTGAACCCTTGGCCGCGATTCGCTCTCGAGCCGTGAAGCCATCGGCGTTGCCCAAATCGGGATTGGCCTTGCGCCCGTTGGCCGCCAGGTCAATCATCTCGTTCGTGTAGATGAAATCATCGTTCTCGAAGTATGCAACGCCACGGCCACCCCAAAAGGCTCCCCTCCTGTAGGCAAACAAAAAGGCACTTTTCAAGAGATGACGCTGAAAGCACCAACCCTACGCCAATTTGACCCATGATCAATCTCCTTTCATTTTGAATTACTAGACCCCAATTTGCCAAGGAACCACGTCCTCATGCCACCCGCAAAACTACCATAAACTCAGAAAAATGCAAACGGTGTGTATTGAACGAAGTTCGAATGTATTTTGAATTGAATCCTGACGACCAATGATGCGCGCCTCGGACACGCTCGCGGACTCGCGTGTGCAAAAACCAAAAAAT
>CAYIMH010000047.1:0-5479 GCA_964364525.1 uncultured Candidatus Saccharibacteria bacterium
CTACTCGCATTATTGGGTGGACGACCAGAGCCGCTAGCGTTAAAACCGACACCATCCAAATTTATTGTTCCGCCAGCGCCAAGAGAAAAATTACCGCCGACATTAATTAATAATTTACTGACTTCAGTGCTACCCGAACTGCCAACATGATTAAGCGTCCCGCCGTTAACTGTCATATCGCCGGTAACGGTTAGTACGGTTGGTTGCGAAGGCAAAATTCCATTGCCAGAAAGTGTATAAACGCCGGCCACCTGGGTGGAGGAGGCCACGGTGGTGTTGGCATTTTGGGTGATGGTGCCAGTATAGCCGGTGTTGAGGTACAGAGTGCCGCCAGACCAAGTGCCAGCGCCGTCAATCGTCGCGTTCTTGGTTGAGGTGTTGTCAAAAACAACATCATCGGTGGTCACCGGCACCGTATCGCTCGACCAATTGGTCGCCGTGCTCCAATTATTATCCCCGCCACCGCCGTCCCAGGTTCTAGTCGCGGCCAAAAGCGGCACCGCGATTACCAAAAACCCCAAAGCCAGCAACAACCACCAAAATGAGCGAGAAAACAAAGTTCGTCGCGAAGTCATCAAGTATTATTGTAACTTAATCTGGAGCAACAAAACAACCTAAAAAAGTTTGGCAATATCGTGATAAGTCACCACCAGCATTAAGAGGATCAGCAAAGCAAAACCAACCAGATTAACCGAGTTGGCAATCTTTGGCGAAATCATTGAACCCTTAATTTTTTCGATGAGCAGGAAGAATAGACGACCGCCATCAAGCGCCGGGAAGGGCACCAAGTTGATCACCGCCAAATTGATAGAGATAAAGGCCGTGAAATTAAGTAAGTAAATCCAGCCTAAACTGGCGGCGTCGCCAACCAAGCTAGCTAAGCCCACCGGCCCAGTAACATTGGCTAAACCGCCCTGGCCACGAACCGCCTCGGCCACAAAATTAACCAGGCCGACAGCAGTGAAATAAGTTAGTGTCGCGGTTAGCTTCAGACCCTCAAGCAACGCTAGATGGATCGGTAATTTCAGTATCGCGATTCGATCCATCCCCACACCAATCGCCGCTTGGCCCTCGACCACCCCCTCGGCAGGCTGGAGTTTAAGTGAGCGGACCGGCGGCAAGCGCTCGCCGAAGAGTTGACCGCGACGATAACCCACAATTAACTCCTCGCCACCGCGGGCTCGGACAAATTCTTTGACTAGTTCCGGAGTCAGCTGGTCAGCCGCGGGACTGCTCACTCCCGAAGCGCTTCGCAAATAAACCAATTCATCGCCCACTTTTAAGCCCGAAGTGGCGGCCGGAGATTCCGGCAGAATTTGAGTGATCACCAAGTGAGACGGAGTGCTAAAGTTAGTATTATTTAAAGCTTCAACCGAGGCGGGCAAACCCGACATCAAGCCAACGCTAATTAAAAGCCAAGCAAAAATCAGATTGAAACTGACTCCCGCGACCAGAACTAAGGCCTGAATTCGATGCGGCTGATGAACAAGGCTACGCCTCCGGTCCGGACCGCGCAGAGACTCTTCATCTGGATTTTCGCCGAAGATTTTAACAAAGCCGCCAAAAGGGATCCAGTTGAGCGAATAGGTCGTTTCCCCTTTTTTCCAACCAAGGAGGCGGGGCGGAAAGCCTAAACCAAACTCATCCACTCGAACACCGGACCACTTGGCCGTCAAGAAGTGGCCTAACTCGTGGACAAAAACCAGAACCGCCAAAAGGATAATGAATAGAATAATGGTCATAAATATCAAACGCCGATCTCTTTCTCCTTACGGGCACTCGCCATTTCCAATTTAGCATTCTCTTCATCAATCAACTTCTGCAATTCCTCTTTGTAACGAAACTTGTCGTCTTCGCTTAAGTCGCCGTCGCGCTCCTTGGTCTGGATATCATTCCAGACGTGCTCGCGCTCCTTGCGGAGTGAGACCCGCGCTTCTTCCATTTTATCTTTGACTAATTTGAGCAGGAGCTGGCGTTTCTCGGTTGTTAGCTCGGGAAAAATCACCCGAACGGAATTGCCGTCGCCGACGGCCGACACTCCGAGATTGGAAGCGGCGATGGCCGACTCTACTGCCCGCACCTGCGCCTTATCCCACATCGTCACCCGCAAAGTTCGCGCGTCCTCAATATTAATCGAGCCCACTTGCTTAAGCGGCACTCGACTGCCGTAAGACTCCACCTGCACGCCATCAAGCAAGGCCGGCGTCGCCCGCCCAGTCCGGATACTGGCTAACTCTTTCCCCAACCATTCCTCGATCTCCCTCCCCCGCGTTTTGAAATTATTAAAATTATAGGGCATATTTTAGATTGTCACTCAAGACATTATACTGCGATTACTGACATTTATCCACATTAGGGAACTTGACTTTTATTTACTACCTGCTAGCATTGAGCTGTCATTCGCAAATCGCCACGCTTCGTGGCGATTTGTATTTATACATCCTTTTTTATCCTCATTTTCCAACTATCAATATTAATAAGGTCGACCTTTCCTCTTCCGTGTTGTTTGATCACCTCCTTGAGTCTGGTCGATAAACGCTTGGTGTTTAGGCCCGGTTTCCTCACGCCAGCGTTGGAAGAAACGATGTAAACTCTGGTTCCTTTTTCCACCAACTTTTTTATTAAATAATCAAAGTCTCCGTCTCCAGTAAAAATCAGAAATTCTCGATTTAATCCGGCCTCCTCCATTGCGTCAACCGTTAAATCAACATCGCAATTCGATTTGCGATTATAACCCATATCCACCACCTCGATATTCTCTCTCCCGCAACCGAGGCATTTGATCGATAATGTTTTATCCGGTTTTTTGTACGAGAAAATTGTTTTGGCTCTAACCACGCAACCATTCTTTGACAACAGCTCAAATTCTTTAGCGGTTTCAGTATCACCCTCGTCTATACCGGAATAAAAGAAAACTTTTTCGCATTGCCACTTGCTTTTAAGATAGGCGCATAGCTTGTGCCAATCAATAACAAAACCGAGTAGTTTCCGAGTTGTGCTGGCGGTATTTTGAACATCGATAAAAGCATACCTTTTGCTCATGATGGAAACATCTTAACAAATTAGCAAATTAAAACAAAAACTCCTGGGTTTAGACCGGAGCTAGGCGATTGTGCCCGTGGCACTTCAACTGCGGGCTGCCCGTTTTTCTCCTGGCCTATTTTCAATAACTTCACAACATCGATGACAATTTCGTTCTCATCAATAACATGGTAAAGCTCATCAATCCTCAACTTCTCTAACGCTGGATGGCTTTTCTGTTTGCGAGTTTTTGTCGCGACGCCCATTAGTGCCTCCTTTCTTTGGCAAATAGCAAATTCTCTTGAAAACCCAGTAGCGACTTACGCTCCGCCGCCGCCAGCCTTCCCCACCCTATACTCTATTGTTTGAATTGTCAAGTGGGGGCACTTCTTAAAACAGATCTGAAATAAAATTACTGAGGCAAAATTAATGCCAAATGTTCCAAAATCAATTTTGGTAGGGCCGCTTGGTCGTGGAGATAATCGCGTTGGGTGATAAGAGTAGTGAGAGCGGCGACAAGTTTTTGATCATCAGGACATCGACGAAGTTGGCCTTCCAATTTGACCTCCAGGACGTTGACCAAGCGGAGGGCGGCGGTCTTAGCCCCGCGGCTGGAGGGGCCGGCCTCGGCGATGGCTAAAAAATCTGTCACTAGCGCCAAGCGCGCTTCGTAATTTGATTGCAAAAATTTGTCGGCCCATTGTTCAAGCTCTAGCTCGCCGTCCCTACTCCCACTCGCCGAGCTAAGCACCTGAAGGCGCGAGAGCAGAGTGGGCAGGAGTCCGTAGGCTGATTCGGTGATGAGGAAAAAGTGATTGCCCCGCGCCGGCTCCTCCAAAGTTTTCAACAGCGCGTTCTGCGCTTCGGGCGTAATGTGACGAAAGCTCACGATAAGGAAGCGCCGAGAACCACCTCCCCCTCCCTCTTTAGTTTCGGCAATGATTGTCTGCTCCTGCCACCGCCGCAATTGCCGCGCTTCATCAATGCCGTAAGTTTCGACCTCTTGATAGACTCGATCCGCCGGCCCATGCGGCCGTAATTGCTCAAGCCACCTTTTGCGCCCTCCCACCAAGAGATAGGCGTGGTGTTCCCACATAATTAATTTTTTTTAGAAATGACCGCCTTCTTATAAGTCGCCAGGTGCTCAAGAGCGATGCCCGTCCCCTTAACCACGCAATAGGGCGCCTCTTCCGCCAGGTAGGCCTTGACACCAGTGCGCCGGTAAATGAGCTCGGGCAAATTCTGGAGTTGCGACGAGCCGCCGGTCATAATGATGCCGTGGTCAATGATATCGGAAGCCAGTTCCGGCGGCGTATCTTGAAAAACGGTTTTGATCGCCTTGACGATCTCGCGCAATTCGTCATCAATCGCCCGTACGATTTCGTTGGTCTTAACCTCCGCTGAACGCGGCAAGCCGGTTAAAAAATCACGGCCCTTGATGGTGCAGGCGGCGTTCTCTTCCATCGGCACTGCCGAGCCGATTTTAACTTTCACTTCTTCCGCGGTCTTATCACCAATTGCCAGATTGAAAGTTTTTTTAATGTAGTCGGCGATCGCCTGGTCAATGCGATTACCGGCGCATTTGACCGAGGTGGAAGCAACAATGCCACCGAGAGCGATTACCGCCACGTCGGTGGTGCCACCGCCGATATCGCAGACCATGTAGCCACGCGGTTCGTGGATGGGAATGCCCGCGCCGAGCGCCGCCAAGATCGGCTCCTTGACCACGTAGGCGGCGCGGGCCCCGGCTCGCGCCGTCGCCTCGATCACCGCCCGCCGCTCGGTCGAGGTAATACCCGCTGGCACGCTGATCATCACCTCCGGTTTAAATAAATTGAAGCGGCCAATCGCCTTAGTGATGAAATAACGGAGCATGATCTCGGTGACGCGGTAGTCAGCGATGACGCCGTCCTTCATCGGCCGGTAGGCGGTGATATTGTCGGGTGTCTTGCCGATCATCTCCTTAGCCTCAACACCCACCGCCAGGACGGCGCTATCAATCTCTGACACCGCCACCACCGAGGGCTCGTTCAAGACTATCCCCCGCCCGGGCACAAAGACGAGAGTATTGGCCGTCCCCAAATCTATCCCAATTTTTCTGACCCAAAATCCCATGTTCGTCCCATTTTATGTTGTTTTCCAAGTTTTTACAATCCGTCAAATTTTTAAGCAACATAAAAAAGCCGCCGAGCGTATTTGCTCGGCGGTCAGCTGACTCATTCTTAATTCAAACAGACCGAGAATGAATCGAGCTACTCACACAATCAAGGCCATGCCGGCCGCCAGATAAAACAAGACACTGAAAACAATGTAGGTCTTTCTTGCCTCATCGGGGGCGAAGGCGGCGGCGCAGGCGGCGGCGAAGGCGAAGGCGACGGCGAAGGCGACGGCGACGGCGACGGCGGCGGCGCAGGCGGCGGCGCAGGCGGCGGCGAAGGCGAAGGCGACGGCGACGGCG
>CAYIMH010000048.1:0-5468 GCA_964364525.1 uncultured Candidatus Saccharibacteria bacterium
GAGAATCTCATGCGCCGGATTGGGCGTCTCCAAGAGACCGAGCAGGAGATGTTCGGTCGAGACAAATTCGTCTTGGAGATTGGCGGCGATCCGGACGGAAGTCTCAAAGACTTTAACCAATTCTGGCGTGATATAAATTTGATAAGGCGCCGAGAGTAAATTGCCACCGCTTCCGCCACCGCCATCAATGGTCTCCACCACGTAATCAGTCAGCATCACGCCATCCACTTCAATTTTATCTAAAATGGACAAGAAAGCGCTCTCTTCTTGGAGCAAGAGGGCGGCCAGAAGATGCACCGGCCCAACTTGATTTTGGCCGCGCTCAATAGCCAACTCGTGAGTCTTCCTGATTACCTCTTTGGCTTTAGTGGTGAAATTGGAAAATGGGGGCATGGTATTTTAATTACCGATTCCGGCGATGGCTTGCCTGATCATCTCGGCGCCAATGGCCGTTCCCACCGCGCGATTCAGGCCAATCACCTCGCCGGCGGTGTTGAAAAGTGGACCGCCCAAATTACTGATATTGGCGGCGGTAGTTTTTATCAAGGTGACACTGGCGCTGTCGGCATAGACACTCGAGACCAAACCGCCCGAGACATTGATTGGTCCCTCGTCCGGTAGCCCCAGGGCCACCACTGTCTGGCCGGGTAGAGGCTTGGACTCCGCCAACTTAAGCGTCACCAGCTCCTTGAAGGAGGCGCCGGTCTCGCCGGTAATTTTGGTGACATCGGCTAAGTCACCCAGATCAACTTTGAGTAAAGCCACCCCGACCTCGACACTGGTTTTAACCAGCTTGGCTGGCAAACTCTTGCTATTATTAAAGAAAACCTGGTAATCAGTGGGGATAGCCGGAGTACTCGGCGCCGGAGCGCCCTCGACCGCCTCGGGAGTAGGCGGGATGAGCAAGAGTTCGGCGGTAGCGATCAGGCCATTTTTATTAACGATAAAGCCGGTACCCAGGGTGGTCTTGCCGTCAACGTTCGCGATCCGCACCGCGCCGGACGAAGTATTATTGATCACGTCCACGATCAATTTATCCTCGGTCACCACCACTGGCACCTCTTTAACCACGGTCGTCACCTTGGTCTCACCGGGGACCGCCTTCTCGATCGTCCGCTCGACCACGCGATTGATGGTCTGGGTTACGGCCGTCGGTGCCTGATCCATAAGCGTCACCGTCACAATACCAGTCGCAATCGAAGTGACGAAGCTAACCAGCAAGGTCAGAAGGACGATTTGATTTTTATTTAATTCTTCCATTCTAGCCCTATTCTAAGGCAATAGCTTAATTTTGTCAATCTCATAATAATTGCTCAATATAAGGCCAATTGACGACCTTAAACCAGGCATCAATATAATCCGCCCGCCGGTTCTGGTACTTCAAATAATAGGCGTGCTCCCAAACGTCAAGGCCAAGCAATACTTTTTTCCCTTCGCTGATTGGATTGTCCTGATTTCCAGTACTCACGATTTCTAGTCTTCCAGCCTCCAGGGTCAGCCACGCCCAACCGGAACCGAAGCACGCCAGCGCCGCCTCCTTAAATTTCCGCTTGAAGCCCTCAAAGTTTATGAAGGCTTCGTCAATCAACGTAACCGTCTTCTCGCGCGGAGTTGGTTCCTTACCACTGGTGTTGGGCGCAAGCATTTCCCAAAACAGACTGTGATTATAATGCCCACCGCCGTGATTGCGTACTGCCATCCGAATATCTTCCGGCACACCATTCAAATCTTTCAATAATTCCTCCACCGGCTTCCGGGCCAGATCCGGATATTTCTCGAGCGCCGCGTTCAACTTATCCACATAGGCCTGATGATGTTTCGTATGGTGTAACCGCATTGTTGCCTCATCAATCCACGGTTCCAAATCGCTATATTTATATTTTAAATTTGGTATTTGGTGCATATTTTTTAAAAACTTCAGTAAAACTTTTTAATACGTACTTAATATCAGCGCGCGTAGTGTCGCGACCTAAGGTGAAGCGGACTGCGCCCTCGGCCATGGCCTGATTCTTACCTAGAGCCATTATAACATGAGAGTCGTCGTGGTCAGAAATGGCGCAGGCCGCGCCGGTGGAACAAGCAATACCGCGGGCATCCAATTCCAAGACCATCTGTTCTCCCTCTACTCCCGCCACACTAACGTTGACATTGTTGGGCAAACGCTCGGTCTGGGAATCCGGCGCTGGGCCGTTTAAAGTCACGCCTTCAATTTTCAGCAAACCGGCGATTAACTCATCGCGAAGTTGGGAGAGTCGCGCGCTTTCTTTAATTTTATTTTCTTCACAAATTTCGAGGGCCGTGGCCAAGCCGATCGCTCCGGCAACATTCTCGGTTCCGGCGCGCCGACCGTTCTCCTGACCACCGCCAATCAATTGCGGCTCGAGTTGGAGGCCACGACGCGCATAAAGACAGCCGACACCGTGCGGCCCGTAAATTTTGCTGGCATTTAAGGTCATCAAGTCTACGCCGAGACGCGACACATTCAGGTCAAGGAAGCGCGACGCTTGACAAGCGTCCAAATGTAGATAAGGATAGCGAGGGTCGCTACTCAATTTTCGAAAATGCCGAATTATTTTAGCAATTTCTTTCACCGGTTGGATCACTCCGATCTCGTTGTGGGCATAGATGATTGAAACGAGTTTGGTTTCCGGCGTCAGAGCTTCCTTTAATTTTTTTAAATCGACTAGGCCCTCGCTATTCACCGGCAAAAAAACTGCTCCCAGTTTTTTTGCCGGTTCCAGCACCGAAGCATGTTCAATTGCTGTGGTAATCACTTGGACACCTGGTGTCCAAGTGCCAAAAATGGCTAAATTATTGGCTTCTGTCCCCCCGCCGGTGAAAATGATCTCGTCGGGATGGGTGCCGAGTACGTGGGCCACACGGGCGCGAGCGTTAGCGAGCGCCCGGGCTGCCACCACCCCCCCACCATGCAAGCTCGAAGGATTGGCAAAATGTTGCCGTGAGCAAGCATCCATTGCCCACTTAACCCTAGGATCAAGTGGTGTAGCGGCGGCGGTATCTAGATAAATTCGACAAATTTTGGGCATCTCGCCATTCTAGCGAGCAGACACCAGTTTGGCAAAAAGATTGACGCGAGTTATAATCAACCTACCCATGATCTTCATTGGTGATAATTTGATTTTTCTCTTGCCCGCCGTCATTATCTTACTCTTATTGGTTTGGATAATTCGACTAGAAATTAAGTTGCACCGCTTTCTCCGGGGTAGAGACGGCAAGAGCTTGGAGGAATTGATCAACGAGACCTTAGAAACCGTCAAGCAGACCGACCGTATTAACGAGGAGATCACCGAACATCTTCTGAAGGTTGAGGAGCGTCTCCGTCGGAGTATTCAACATGTCAAAACAATCCGCTTTAATCCCTTCCCTGATCAAGGCGGAAATCATAGCTTCGCCACCGCCTTCCTTGACGAACGGGGCAACGGAGCGGTAGTGTCTAGTCTGTATTCGCGCGATAAAGTCAGCGTCTACGCCAAACCCATTACTAATCACCAATCAGAATACGAATTGACCGAAGAGGAACGGGCAGCCCTACATTAGTTATATCCATGACGGCTAAAGTCAAAACAAAATTGGAACCAGCCAAGGCTGACGTCGCTCGTCCGCCGATAATTGTGGTGATGGGGCATATCGACCATGGCAAATCAACTCTGCTCGACTATATCCGTCAAACCAAAATCGTCGAGTCGGAGATCGGCGGTATCACCCAGAGCATCAGCGCCTACGAAGTCAATTGCCGGCGCGAGGATGGTCGAGTGGCCAAAATCACCTTCATCGATACTCCAGGCCATGAGGCCTTCGGCGATATGCGTACCCGCGGCGCCAGTCTCGCCGACATCGCCATTTTAATTATTTCGGCAGAAGAAGGCGTGAAGCCGCAGACGGTTGAAGCTCTCAAGGCAATCCAGACCCAAAAATTACCCTACGTCGTGGCAATTAATAAAATTGATCGGCCCAATGCCAACGCTGATCTGGTTAAGCAACAATTGGCAGAAAAAGAAGCGCTGGTCGAGGGCTATGGCGGCACTATTCCCTGGGTCGCCATTTCAGCCAAAACTGGCGCGGGGATAGACGAGTTGCTCGAGCTCCTCCTCCTCACCGCTGATTTGGTCGAACTTAAGAGTCACCCCGAGATTCCGGCCACCGGCTTGATTCTAGAAGCCAATCTCAATCCCAAATCTGGCAACGCCGCCGTCTTGATAATTAAGGACGGGCATCTACGTCTTGGTGATTACCTGGTCATCGAGAACACGGCCTGCAAGATCAAGGCCTTAAGAGATTTCCGTGGCCAAGCCGCCAAAGAGCTCGGCCCCTCTTCGCCGGCAATTGTGATCGGTTTAAATATCTTACCTCCGGTCGGAGCCACCTTCAAGGTTTATCCCGACCGCCAGCGCGCCGAACAAGCGGCTGCCAACCATCAAATCACCAAACCGGCAATTAAAACAGGGGCCCCAAACCGGGTCGATAATGATAGTCAAGATATAGCCAGCATCCCGCTTGTTATCAAGGCTGACGTCACCGGCAGTCTGGCCGCCATTGCCCACGAACTTAAAAAGCTGGAGACCGCCACCGTTAAGCTAAAAATTATCGAACTGGAAACCGGCCCAATCACGGAAGCCGACGTGCAGTTGGGAACCACGGCCAAAAATTCTCTCGTCCTTGGCTTCAACGTCAAGGCCACCAAGGCCGCCCTTGAGCTGGCGGAACGGGAACAAGTCCGCATCGAAACCTTTGACATTATCTACAAATTATCAGAGTGGCTGGCTGAAGAAATTAAGCGTCGCACCCCTCTACATCAAGTGGAAGTGACCATCGGTAAAGCTAAAATATTGAAACTCTTTAGCGGAACCAAAAACAAGCAGGTGCTGGGCGGCGCGGTTCTAGACGGCAAACTCGTTGATGGCAAATCGATCAAGATTATGCGTCGAGACAGCGAGATTGGTTCTGGCCGCATCGGCGAATTGCAACAACAAAAAATGCGGGTCAAAGAAGTGGAGACCGGCAATCAATTCGGGGCCTTGGTTGAAGCCAAGATCGCGATTGCCGTGGGCGACACGCTGGTGGTTTACGATATAGTTAATCAATAAGCCAACACCAATAAAATGAGCCAACACCGACGCGAGCGCCTGCTCTCCAGCCTCAAACGCCTAACGGCCGAATTTCTCCAGCGTCAGGCTGGCACCCAATCTGTAATCACCGTTACTGGTTTCGAGCTCTCCTCGGACACCAAGCGAGCCACCATTATGATTAGCGTCTTCCCCGACCACAAGAGTCCGGCAGCTATCGACTTTGCCAATCGGCAAGGCGGTGAATTACGCGAGTACATCAAAACTAATCTAAAACTGCGACAATTGCCCAGCTTCCACTTCATTATGGACGAAGGCGAGAAGCATAGGCAAAAAATCGAAGAGTTGCTAAAGTAAGATGGTGGCCTAGTCGCCAAGTGGTAA
>CAYIMH010000049.1:0-5440 GCA_964364525.1 uncultured Candidatus Saccharibacteria bacterium
CGAGGAGCGGCGAATTGATGGCTAATTTGGCGGCATCCACGGCGCGATTCTCGCCCGCGGAGATACCGATGCCCATCAAGGCCGAGCCGGCGTTTTGCATAATCGAGCGGATGTCGGCGAAGTCAACATTAATAATGCCCGGCGTGGTGATGAGATCGGAGATGCCCTCGACTGCTTGGCGCAGGACCTCGTCACACATAGCGAAGGCGGTGGTGGCGCTGGTATTCTTATCAATATTGCCGAGCAATCTGTCGTTGGGGATGATGATAATGGCGTCCACTTCTTTGCGGATATCGTCAATCGCCTTTTCGGCGATCTGCATTCGTTGATTGCCCTCGAAGAAGAAGGGCTTGGTCACGACGGCGATGGTCAGGATGCCTTGATCCTTGGCGGCCTTGGCGACGATGGCGCAAGAGCCGGAGGCGGTGCCGCCACCAGCCCCGCCGGCAATGAAAACCATGTCAGCGCCCTTGATAACGTTCTGGATTTCCTCCAAACTTTCCTCCGCGGCCTTGCGACCAATTTCTGGATTCATGCCGGCACCGAGGCCTCGGGTCAGATTTTTTCCAATATGAACCTTCTTTTTAACCGGTGAGTGATGTAATTTTTGCGCGTCAGTGTCAATAGCCATAAAGTCCACGCCTTTGACATTAGAGCGGACCATATGACTAACGGCGTTAGTGCCAGAATTACCAACGCCGATGACTTTAATTCTAGCAAACGCCTCAATTTCAGGTTCAATTTTAGCCATAGGTCCTAGCTTATCACAATCTCTTTAGGGCCACAATTCCTTGAGCCATTTGACCATCCCGCGGCCAGTGTTACCTAGTGTTTCGGTGCCGAAAATGGGGATAGAATTGTCTTCCTCGCCCGAGAGCCCATAGAGGCAGAGGCCATAAGCGACCACCCAAGAGGAGTCACGAATTTGATTCTTCAATTGACCGACTTCCGCCGGATCAAAGACTTTGGCCGGAAGCTTCAACTGAATCTTGGCTAGCTTGTCGAGATTCTCAACATTGGCCCCGCCGCCGACGATGATGATGCCGGCGGGCAAGAGGCCACTGCGCCCCAATTTTCTTAGATGCGATTCAATCAACTCAAACATGTCTGATAATCTGGCCTCGATGATCTCATCTAATTTGCGTTTTAAATTGAGGGCGGTGGCGCTGTCAATCTTCATTCGCTCGGCTTCCTCGAGAGGGATGCGGAGACCCAGGGCGATGTCGTTGGTGACGTCGTTAGAGCCGAGAGGAAAAACTTGGAGCGAGACCGGGTGATCGTCTTCGAAGGTGATCAAGGAAGTGGTCTGGGAGCCGATATTGACTAGCACGCAGCCAGCCGCCTTCTGGGTGGCGTTCAAGGTCGGCAGGCTACCAGCGAGCGGCGAGGCGACGATGTCTTCTACCACGAGCCCCGCGCTGGTCGCCACCTTGATGAGATCGTTCAGGTGCTGGGTAAGACAATGAATAAAAAGAGTTTTAACTTCTAATTTCTGCCCCTTCCAACCTTGAGGTCTGCCGATTACCCGCTTGCCGTCTAATTTGAAACCGAGGGCAAAGTTGTGGATGATTTTGCGATTGGTGAAATCACCCAAGGCGGCCTCGCTGGCCTCTACGGCGCGGGCGATATCATTCTCTTTAACCTCGAGATCGGCGGTGGAGACGGCCACTTGCCCCTCGCTGGTTTTCGATTCCAGAGTGATGCCACCGATCCCCAGGATGACGCGCTTAATTTTAATTTTAGCCTGGCGCTCGGCTTCTTGGATAACTTCCCTGACACTCTGAAGCGCCTCGTTGAAGCTGGCGACATAACCACGACGCAAGCCTCGTGACTCGCGCTTGGCTTGGGCGAGGACACGTGGGGCGCGACCGCCTTCTGACCACTCACAAACCACCAGTCTGACGGCTGAAGTTCCGATGTCTAACCCGGCGATGATGGTTTTGGCCACGGTTTGATAAAAAAAAGTTTTTCAATTGACGTTCCTCGCTCTCCATTCTACTACCATGGGTGAATCCATTCAAATGAAGCAAGCCGTGGATAAATAAATACGCGAAATATTCTATTTTATCTCGGCCCAATAGGCTGGCTTCTTGTTTGGCTAGAACTTGATCAATCACAATTTCGCCACCAGTCGTCGTGAGGGGAAAACTAAGCACATTGGTTGGTTGGTCTTTGCCGCGATAACGACAATTAAGCGCCCGTGATTCGGCACTCGTAATAAAAGCGAAGCTAAGGTCATAGTCTGGACCCAAGACGTGGTCCTTGAGTCTAGTGATGACCGCGAGGTTGAACTTTGATTTTGCCAAGTTTCTTTAAGCGCTCGTAATCGGCGGTGCGCTTGAGGCGCTTCAAGGCCGCCACTTTCCTCTTATAAGCCGAGAGGGGGCGGGCACGCGACTTCAACATCTTGATCTGTTTAACAATGCCCGAGGCATTCATCTTCTTACTAAATCGGCGCATCGCGCTACCGGTTGACTCGTTGGCCTCCCGCCCCACTTCGATATTAATCATCCCGATAAGTTAACACAACCCAGTGTTTTTTGCAAATTCCCGAATATACCCACGGCTTGCTGTATTTTGAAAAAAGCGGATAAAATGTTATCCTTAGGGGATGATTGATGTGGCCTCATTGAGGGCGGTGGCGCCGGGCTTGAGTGAACGGTTTGGACTCAAGCTGGTTTTGCTGTTCGGCTCGCAGGTGGGTGGGCGGGTTCACGCGCAGAGCGACGTTGATCTGGGGGTGATGTCTGACCACCCGCTACGCCCAAAAGAATTGGCCGAGATCATTTTCTATTTGACTCAAGCTCTGAAGTTGCCAGATATCGAAGTTACCGACTTGAAGACTCTCCCGCCATTGATGCTCAAAAATATTGCCGAGGAGTCAATTTTGCTTTATGAGGGCGAACTCGATCTCTACGACCGCTTCAAGATCTATGGTTATAAGCGCCACATGGAAGCCGGGCCACTTTATCGCGCTCGAGCGCGGGAATTAAAACAATTTTTGGCAAAAACATGATCAACAAAAAGCTTATCGAGAGCAAACTAACCGACCTTAAAACCTATTTTGAGAAACTGGCACTTCTTCTCAAGGAGGATGTTCGGTCAATTGTCTCGGATGATCTCAAATTGCCGACCGTCGAGAGACGTTTCCAATTAATCGTTGATACGGCGATCGATATTAATACTCACCTGATCAAAGAATCCAATTTGGCAACGCCGGATGACTATCAAAGCACCTTCATTACCCTTGGCGAAAATGGTATTTTGCCTATGGAGTTAGCTTTGAAGATCGCTCCCTCGGTGGGCTTAAGGAATTTAGTTGTCCATAAATATGGCCAAGTTGATCTGAAGAAAATGGTGGAGGACATCAAATCGGAGATCGGCCAATATTTTGATTACGCGCGGGAGATTGATCGATTCATCAAAGATAAAAAAGATAAACCTACTTCAACTCCTTAAGAAAGTCGGCTAGCTTCTCGATCTTGATGAT
Organism: uncultured Candidatus Saccharibacteria bacterium; assembly: GCA_964364525.1. Taxonomy (GTDB): domain Bacteria; phylum Patescibacteriota; class Minisyncoccia; order Phycocordibacterales; family JACOZG01; genus JAYEGE01. Next base: position 3,491 of record CAYIMH010000049.1, read on the forward strand.
ATCTTGGGAGCGGTTCTGCATATTGCGGACGATGACGGTGCCGTCGACCGCTTCTTTTTGACCCAAAATAATCACGTAGGGTACCTCGAGCTTCTCGGCGATGGCGAGTTGGGTACCGAGGGAATCTTTGGAGATGGATTGAGCGATCGGTACCTTGGCCTTACGCAGAATTTCAATGATTGCCAAGCTTTTCAATTTAGCCTCGAAGCTAAGTTGAATGAAGAAAATCTTCGGCTTCTTCAGAATACGCGGGTGGAGCTTCAAGTGTTGCTCGGACATAATCACGCGATCCACGCCAATGGCCGCGCCGACAGCCGGCACATCTTTCTTGTTACCAAGCGAGCGCGCCAAATAATCATAACGGCCACCACCGGCGACCGACAAAGCGGGGACCTCGACTGCTTCCGGGTTTGCTCCTAGTTCGGCCAGTTCTGTTGCTCGATCAATATTGGTCTTGCTGATCTCGAAGACAGTCCGCGAATAATAATCAAGACCGCGGACCAAGTTATTATTGATCTCGTAAGAAATACCCATCATCTCGAGATATTCTAAAATTTCGCGGAAATGAGTTTTGCAAGCGGGGCAGAGGAAGCTGATGGAGCTCGGCGCGCCCTGCTTGGTCTCCTGACAGGCGGGGTTCTTGCAGTCGAGCAGGCGGAGGGGGTTGGTCTTCAGACGCTCGCGACAATCGGCGCAAATATTTTTGGCATTCTTTCTGTAATAATTTACCAATTCGCGCCGATAATTAGGTCGGCATTCCTTGTCGCCGATGCTGTTGATCTCGAGACGCAAATTTTTCAACCCCGCCTCTTCCAAGATCAACATGGTGACGCGAATGATGGTGGCATCAATAATGCTCTTCCCCGTGCCGATCGCCTCGAGGCCGAATTGATAGAATTGGCGATAGCGGCCCTTCTGTGGCCGGTCGTGGCGGAAGAAAGGGCCATGATAATAGAGGAGCACGGGTTGAGGTTGTGACTGCATTCCGTTCTCAAAATAGGCGCGCATCGCGCTCGGCGTACCCTCGGGGCGGAGGGCCAGCCGATCATCGCTCTTGGTTCTAACGCTATACATCTCCTTGGACACGATATCGGTGTCCTCACCGGTACCGCGACGGAAGAGACTCTCATATTCCATCACTGGGGTCTCAATGGGCGTGAAGCCGTAATACATGGCGATTTCGGACGCCTTTTCAAAAAAGCCTTGATAGGTATAGAAGTCGGCGCCCAAGATATCACGCATACCCTTGGGAGCCTGCAGACTATCATTGCCCCCCTTCTTTTTTGATTGATTCATAAAAAAGCTTAGATTAATTATTTTCGATATTTATCGGCACGGCCCCGGGCAGAAGAGCGATCCGTTGGGGTGGGAAAAGGCGGAGCAAGGCTCGGCCGACGATCATCTTTTTGGGCAGAGCGCCCCAGCTCCGCGAATCATAACTAACATTGCGATTATCGCCCATAACAAAGTAATCAGTAGCTCCGAGTGTCACCTCGGCATTGGCGGTGAAGGGTTGGTGAAGATAAGGCTCGGCGATTTTGGTTTCTGTGCCGTTCTGTTTGACTACCACTTCGCCTTGCTGAATGGCTACGGTCTCGCCCGGCAGGCCGATGATGCGCTTGATGAAAAATTTGGACGGGTCCTTGGGGTAGCGGAAGATGACCACTTCTCCACGTGCCGGTGTTCGCAGGTAATAAGAGAGCTCGTCAACGATCAGATACTCGTGGTCGCGGAAAGTGGGGTCCATGGAAGCGCCGGAGACGATGAAGGGTTGGGCCACGTAAGTGCGAATGGGAACGACAATGATGAGCGTAAAGAGGGCGAGCTTGATTACTTCCCAGACCGTGGCCTTAATTTTAGTGAACATCTGGCTATTTTAATATAAAAAAATCAATCAAGCAAATTGGCAAAAAGTGAGGCGACCGTGAGAGGCCCCACACCACCGGGGAC
>CAYIMH010000050.1:0-5225 GCA_964364525.1 uncultured Candidatus Saccharibacteria bacterium
AGGGCAGTGTCCTACCATTAGACGAGCCGGCAAGGAACAGAATTATTAAAGCATTTCTAGGTGAAATCTTCCAGCCCGTTATTTGACAAACCCACCCCCACCTGCTACCCTGAATGGGTAACTCAATCTTCATTGGTTTCGTTTTGTTAGTCAGTGGCTCAAGTTAGCCCTCAAAACGTAGAGACTAGCGTCTTTAATTGAACCGATAAGAGATCGGTTGCTTTTACTCGCTTATTCGCTAAGTCTAAGTTTAATTTATGTATCAACATCGTTCTGGTCCTAATTCGCCTCGTCCGTATCCGACCAGGCCTCGTACCTATCATGCTCGTCCGACTGGCCGCTTCAATCAACGTCCGCCGGCGCGAGGCAATCGCTTCGCGGGTCAACATATTGACCCGCGCAAATTTATTAATAAAGCGGTGATCACCGAGGAGATGGAACACTTCGTCCCCGAACACAAGTTCAGCGACTTTGCCGTCTCGGATCGGCTGAAGCAAAATATTATCAAGAAGGGTTATGAACAGCCGACACCGATCCAAGACAAAGCTATCCCGCATATTTTGCGCGGCGAAGACATCGTGGGTATCGCCAATACCGGCACCGGTAAGACCGCCGCTTTCCTGATTCCGTTGATTGATAAAGTTCTGAAATCGAGTAAAGAATTGGTCTTGATCGTGGTGCCGACGCGCGAGCTGGCGCTCCAGATCGACGAGGAATTGCGCGCTTTCGCTCGTGGCCTCGGCATCTTCTTGGTCGCTTGTGTCGGCGGCGCCAATATCCGCCCCCAACTCTCGCAATTGCGCCATCATAATAATTTCATTATCGGCACGCCCGGGCGGCTTAAGGACCTGATCGAACGCCAAGCCATTAATTTGTCTAAATTTAATACCATCGTGCTTGACGAGGCCGATCGGATGCTCGATATGGGCTTCATCAACGATATTAAATTTATGTTGGCTAAGATGCCCACGCCGCGTCATACTCTTTTCTTCTCGGCCACTCTGGGTCCGGAAATTGAGAAATTAATTCACACCTTTCTTAAAGAGCCGGCGCGGATCTCGGTCAAGACTCAAGACACGGCGGTCAACGTCGAGCAAGACGTGGTGCGCTTGGCGCCGGGAACCGATAAGTTTAATAAACTACTCGAGCTTCTGCGCCAGGCTGATTTTAGCAAGGTGCTCATCTTCGGCCGGACCAAGTATGGCTCGGAAAAATTGTCTCGCGCCTTGGGGCAAGCCGGGATCAAGTCCGAGTCTATCCACGGCAACAAGAGTCAATCGCAACGCCAACGCGCTCTGGCCACCTTCAAACGCGGTGAGGCCCAGGTGTTGGTGGCCACCGACGTGGCGGCTCGCGGTCTCGATATCTCGGACATCAGTCACGTCATCAACTACGATCTCCCGGCGACTTACGACGACTATGTCCACCGCATCGGCCGCACCGGCCGCGGTAACAAGCGCGGCAAAGCTCTAACCTTCGTGGGGTAGTCGGGGCCGCTTGACGAAATGGCCAATCAACGGCCGCTTTTTTGTCCCCAAAAATCTGCTATATTTAAACCATGGACAGATACAAGTGGTCGCTATTAGCCGTCTTTTTACTCGCCTGGGCCTGGGCGGCTTTTAGTCCGACCTATCGGGAGAGTTGGCTGCTCGAGAATTATTTGATCTTCGTCTTTGCGCCCATCATCATCGTCGCCGGACGCTATTTCAAGCTATCCAATTTATCTTATACTCTGCTCACCGCGTTTATGATTCTCCACGTCATCGGTGCGCATTACACTTACGCCGAGGTGCCCTTTGGTTATCGTCTCCAGGAGTGGCTCGGTGGCGATCGCAATATGTATGACCGTTTGGTTCACTTCAGTTTTGGCTTTCTGCTCGGCTATCCGCTTCGCGAGATCTTCATGCGTCTCTCTAAGGTCAAAGGCTTTTGGGCCTATTATTTTCCCTTTGATCTGACGCTGGCGCTCTCGGCGATTTATGAAATTATCGAGTGGGCCACGGTACGCTTGGTGGATCCGGCAGCGGGGCTGGCCTTCCTCGGTGTTCAGGGCGATATCTGGGACGCGCAAAAGGATATGTTGATGGCGGCCACTGGTGCCGCTCTGGCCATGATCGTCACTTTTCTGATTAATTGGCGTTTTAATCGCGGCCTGATGGCCGAGTTTAAAGAGAGCTTCCAGGTAGCGAAGGGCGATAGACCGCTCGGCGAGGAGAAGTTGGGGGAATATTTCCGCGAGCGGACTCGAAGGAAGAGGCGGGGGACGGGCGCTAGATAATTATTCTACTATTCGTGCTACAATACAAAATAATCTATGAAGAGAAACGAGTGGCATTTTTTCCTCGGTTTGTTTCTGGTGATCGTGGTGCTTGCCGTGATCATGCTCCGGCCCTTCTTGAGTACGATCGCCCTAGCGGCGATCTTTGCGGTGATTTTGGCACCACTCCAGCGTCGGTTCAAGTCTTATCTTGGCGGTCAAGCCGCGGCGGCTTCAGCCCTAGTGATTGTTTTGGTTTTAATTATTCTTTTTGCTCCGCTTGGCGCTCTTTCGGCCAAATTAGTTGGCGAAGCTCGAGCGCTCTATGATCACTTCAGCGCGAGTGGTCCAGATTACTGGGATCAAGTGAGTGAAACGGTGGCGGGGTGGTTGGGTCACATCCCAGGTTTAGAGCAAGTGTCTTGGCGGCCTCAATTTGGTCAAGCCGTAGCTTGGATTTTGAATCACTTCGGGTCGCTCTTTTCCGGTGCGGCCACCGCGCTGTTCAAGCTGGTGTTGTGGTTGATCGCGCTTTTCTATTTCCTTAAAGATGGAGAACGCTTCAAACATTCTCTGATTAAACTTAGTCCTTTGCCCGACACCCACGATAACGAGATTGTTCGCAAGCTGACAGCTACAATTAATTCGGTGGTTCGCGGGGCCTTGTTGATCGCCGTAATTCAAGGACTGCTCGTTGGGATTGGCTTTGCTATTTTTGGTGTGCCTAATCCCACTTTTTGGGGAACAATGGCGGCGCTGGCCGCCCTGATTCCCGGTGTCGGTACGGCCTTGGTGCTCATTCCGGCCATTATCTTTCTCTTTCTGACCGGCCCTTGGCTTCCAGCTCTGGGACTTCTTATCTGGGGTTTATTGGCCGTCGGGCTTATCGATAATCTTCTGGCCCCGGCGCTTTATAGTCGTGACAGTGATGTTCACCCCCTATTCATGCTGTTTGCTGTTCTGGGCGGGTTAATCTTGTTTGGCCCGACCGGTTTCATTTTGGGTCCCGTAGTCATTGGTCTTCTGGCCGCTCTGGTGGATATCTACCAACAGCGCTCTAGAATTGCCACCTAATATCCACACTTCCCCATGATTTTTGCTAGGCTGACCTCGTGGATGGGTCTATAATGTAGTAGTCACAATCTACATATAATATAAATTCATGGGACTTCGGGTCCTGATGTTTGGCTGGGAATTTCCGCCACACAATAGCGGAGGCTTAGGTACCGCTTGTGAGGGCCTGACTACTGCGCTTACCGATTCCGGCGTGGAGATCGTCTTTGTTTTGCCCAAGCGGCTGGGGGAGACCGCCGGACGGGTTAAGAAAATGTTATTTGCCAACGTCGATAAGATGAAGGTGCGCCGAGTGCCCGGCCTACTCTACCCTTATGTCACCAGTCAATCTTACGCGGAATTAAAAATGATGCTTGGCGCGGCGGCCGAGTCTTACGGCAATAGCTTATTGGAGGAAGTGCTCTATTATGGTCGCCGGGCGCGGGCTATTGCCGAGACAGAAGATTTCGATGTGATTCACGCGCACGATTGGCTGGCTTACCCGGCCGGTCTAGTCGCCAAGCGAGTTTCTGGTAAGCCGCTCGTCGTTCACGTTCACGCCACCGAGTACGATCGCGGTGGCGGCAACGGTATCAACCGCCAAGTTTATAAAATTGAACGCGAGGGGATGCAGCAAGCCGACGGCGTGATCGCGGTCAGTCAATGGACAAAGAATCTAATCGTCAAACATTATGGTATACCAGCCGAGAAGATTCGGGTCGTGCACAACGGCGTCCGGACGGATGATGACTCGGCCTTAGCGCACGATCGCTCCGCGGTGGGAGTGGGCGGCTTAGAAACATTAAAGGCCGTCGGCAATAAATTAATTTTATTTGTCGGCCGCATCACTTTGCAAAAGGGGCCGGACTATTTTGTCCGGATGGCTAAGCGGGTGCTTGAATTTGAACCGCAAACTTATTTCGTCATGGTAGGTTCTGGCGATATGCTGGGTCAGGTAATGAATTTGGCCGCCAGTCTCGGCATTGCCGGCCGCTTTCTCTTCCCCGGTTTTCTTCGGGGTCAAGAATTAAACGCGATCTATCAATTGGCTGATTTATATATTTTACCCTCGGTGTCCGAACCTTTCGGCATCACGCCCCTCGAGGCCCTAGCCAACGGCACGCCGGTAATGGTCTCCAAACAATCCGGTGTGGCCGAAGTTTTATCGCACGCGCTGAAAGTGGATTTCTGGGACGTGGAGGAGATGACCAACCAAATTCTTGCCGTTCTGCGCCATGACGCCCTTAGGCAAACTTTGGCCGATTACGGCCAGCAAGAAATTGCCCACGTCACCTGGGCGGAAGCGGCACACAAATGCCTCAATTTTTATCAGCAACTTGCAAAAATTTAGCGAGTGTGGTATACTCAAAAACAGTGAATAAACTGGCGGTATTTAGGCAAGTGTTTCGCTAAAATATAGACAGAATAGGACCTCACATTTTTGCCGAAAGGAGGCGCGCGATGTTGGCCGATTATTTGCAGATTTCGATTTGTAAGGATAACGGCGAACTCTTTGTTTTTCGTTATCAGCTGGGCGAGGAGGCCAATCTGCTTCTCGAATTTGTCCGTTTGGCCAAGGACGACAAATCCAATTTCGACTGGTTCGACGCCGCCATCTTGAGCCGGGTGCTCGGCCGGCGCTTGGGGACCAATCTCCTGCCAAACCCCGTCGTCTAAGGTCCGCCCCCGACACGCTCTGAATATAACAGAGCGTGTCGGGGGCTTTCGTGTTAAATTATCATTACCAGGAAATTACCAAACACTCGGTGTTTGATAACGAGTGTTTGGTAATTTGCCGAGTAGATTTGTGCCCCAACCTCTTGTTGTCTCGCAATTAGGATGCGAATTTGCTCACATCCGTTGCACAAGTTCAGAAACATATGAGACTTAATTAAGTCTTGTATTAATGCGCCAA
>CAYIMH010000051.1:0-5222 GCA_964364525.1 uncultured Candidatus Saccharibacteria bacterium
TCTTATTTTCTACGCCTTAATTATTTTAGCGATCAAGTTTGATGACGGCGGCCCCATCTTCTACATCGACCAGCGGGTGGGTCGCTGTAGTCGTCCGGTAGTGATCCATAAATTCCGGAGTATGTCGCTGGGTCCCAAGTTGGAAGATCGGCAAATCACTCGCGTCGGTCAATTTCTCCGCCGCACTCGTCTGGACGAATTGCCCCAGCTCTGGAGCGTCATCCGGGGCCAGCAATCGCTTATCGGTCCACGACCGGAGAAACCGGAATACGTTCGGCTCTATCAGGAGCAAATTCCCTATTATGATACGCGCCATTTGATTGCCCCCGGCCTCTCCGGCTGGGCCCAGCTCTACCAGGAGAATCATCCTCATTTCGCCGCCCAGCTTGATGCCACACGCGAGAAGCTCTCTTACGATCTCTATTATCTCAAGAATCGCAATTGGTGGTTGGACGTCAAAATCGCCCTGAAAACCATCCGCGCTCTTCTCTCGCGAACGGGGATTTAGTGCTTGACGACACATACGGGCAGGCATACACTGATATGTATGATTACACAACAAACGAGAATTACCACCAATATTGACGCCCACTTATTGCGCTTTATTGATCGGACGGCCAAAGAGCGATCGGTAACTAGGCGCCGGGTGATCGAGGAGTCAATTCTTAAGTTAGAGCGTGAGGCCAAGAAACAGGCAATTATAGACGCTTATAACAAAATGGCTGACGACAAAGAAGAGATGGATCAATGGTTGGCCATTGCCAATGATCCCGCCAATCTAAAATTTTGAAAAAGTACGATATCGTTCTTGCCAATTTGGAACCAACCCGAGGCGCGGAGAAGCGGGGGATAAGGCCCTGCGTGGTTTTGCAAAGTAATCTGATAAATAGGTCGCGAATACAGACTGTGGTGTTGGCGCCACTGACAGGAACACCGCGCGATGTTCCCTCGGCGGTCTGGGTTAAGGCCAGTCGGGAGAACGGTCTCCAGACCGATTCGCGCATTGAGATTTCCCAAATTCGCACTGTTGATAAGGGCCGGATTCAAAAAGTAATTGGCCATCTGAAACCCAACTATTATTCTTCCATTAACGAAAAGATCAGCGATTTTCTCGACCTCCGCGACGAGTATCTCTAGGTTTTTTGTGCGAAGCGTGGTGATCCGGTATAATCTAGTTGATGATCGTCAACGACAGCCTTTTCCGTTTCTTAAATAATTTTGTTCACACGTCGGCGTTTCTTGATCAAAAAATTGTTTTTCTGGCGATTTATTTGCCGTGGGTGTTAGTGGCCGTTTTGCTCGTTTGGCTATGGTATCGTCACCGCGATCGCCTCGCCTTAGAACGCGCATTGTTCATCGCCGCGAGCGCACTCTTGTCTTGGTTGGGCTCGATGGCGATCAAGGCGTTTTATGAACATCCTCGGCCCTTTGCTGCTCTGGCCGATGTTAAACTTCTGGTGCCGCACGCGGTGGATAATTCTTTCCCCTCCAGCCACGCCGCCCTCTTCTTCGCCATCGGCTTTGCCTTGTCGGTTTATAATCGGCGTTGGGGGACGATTTATCTACTAGGTGCGGTTTTGATTAGTGCTGCGCGCGTGGCCGCCGGTCTGCATTGGCCCATCGACATACTCGGCGGCTTCATTTTGGCTGGCCTGGTCGTGCTTTTTGTCCGCTTCGGTGCTAAAATTAAAAATTATCAGACAACCTAATTTATTTAGTCATTTTATGGGTATGGATATGAATAGAAAAAATTTCTCGGCTCTCGGCATAGCTGTCGTAGTAATCGTGATCGTTATCGCTTTGATTAATTTTACCGATCCGTCTGTGCCGCCAGAGAGTCAATTGGGTTTGGTAACGGGCGGCACTAATTTTTATCAAGACGACTTTAGCGACCAGAACGGCACCGCTTCGCTTTTTAATCTCGCGGTCTCTAGCGGTGTGGTAAGACTCGCTGGGACTACCGCCGCCGGTCTAATTAGCCCGAGCGGCACGCTCGGCACTGGTCTTGTCGGCCTCTGGCATCTCGACGGCAATAGTCAGGACGCCCTGGGTTTCAATAACGCTAGTGCTTTTGGCGCTCCCGGCTATGTGACCGGCGTTTTCAGTTCTGGTTTGCAATTGAACGGCGGCGGGGCGCAATATCTCGAGATTAGTAATCCCCAGCAGAATCTTAGTCCCCAATCTTCCTTTTCGCTCGCCGCTTGGATCAAGACGAGCCAGGCCGACAGCTTGGGCGGCGAGATTGTGAGTCGCGGCGATTCTTATGGTCTGCGGGTAGCGCCGGGCGGGGCCATCGAATGTTTTTTCTATAACGGTAGCGGCTGGCCGAATTTGCTGACCACCGGTCTCAATGTTCTCGATGACCGTTGGCATCAGGTGACTTGCACTAAGGATGATGCTGGCCTCAAGATTTTTACGGACGGTCAACTTCAGGCACAAAACGGTGCTAACGCGGGTATCGCTTATACTCTCGGCACCGGCCTACGTTTCGGTCGACACGGCACGACCGACGCCCGTTATGATTATAACGGCCAAATTGATGAAGTGGCGATCTGGAATCGGGCCTTGAACGCGACAGAGGTTCAGAGTTTGGCGAGCGCTGGCGGTCCGGCGACCAGCGGTTATTTGGTCTCCCGGGCGATTAGCTTGGCCGGCCTTGGCAATGCCAGTCTCGATACGATCACTCCCATGCTCACCGGCGCCAATTTGACCAATTTGCGTTTGGAGGTGAGCCCTGACGGCACGCGCTGGTGCGCTGTCGCTGACCGGCAGAGTTATACCGCCGCCGATTGTGGTATCGGAACTGGTCAATTTTTCTATCGCATTAGTTTCTTGGCCGAAGCTACACTCGACAATTTGCGCTTCGACTGGACGACGATAATGGTGCCACCGCCGCCCACAGTGACCGGAAATGTCATTTTTGTAGATTGGCAATTAAGCCAAACCAGCTGTTCTAGCTATGATTCCACCTCGCGGATCTGTGGTGGTGGTGCCGCTCTGGCCTTCAAAACGATTCAAGCCGCTCACGATTCTACCAACACGGTCTCGGGGACAACGATCTACATTCGGGGCGGGACATACAATAGTCGAACGGTTTTGACGAAAGACGGAACGGCGACAGCCAAATTGACTTTCAAAAATTACAATAACGAAACTGTCATCTTAGACGGTACCGGATTGGGCCTGGCCTATTACGAGGGTTTGTTACATCTGATCAATGCCAACTATGTCGTGGTTGATGGACTGATTGTTCAAAACAGTCCCAGCCAAGGTATTCGCGTTGAGCACAATGGTACCGACCCTGCCGAAAATCATCATATGGAGATTCGCCACTGTGTCTCACGTCATAATGACAGCGAAGGAATTTATGTTCGGGGCGCGTCTGACGGAGTTATTGATTCCTGCGAACTAGCCGATAACGGTCTCTCGGGTTTGGCCGCCGAATGGCGGGACAGCGTTGGTGTTCCCTTCCAGCGCTTCACGATCAGTAATGTTCTAAGTCGCAATAATGGCCGTCTCGATCTTGAAAATGGCGACGGCCTTAGTGTTAGTACTGGTTCTCTCGACAATCTCGTCAAAGACAATATTGTTTATGGCAATGCCGATGACGGCATTGATGCCTCGACCGGTAACGGAGTTTGCAATAGTTATAACGGTCTGCTGACCAATCAGCGCGCGACAATAATTGGCAATATTTCCTTTAACAACGGCGGCCCCGAACCCGGCGACGGGCAAGGCATCAAGATTTCCACCAATTGTGGCGGTAACCATTTATTGGCCTACAACGTTGTTTTTAGCAATAAATTAAGCTGTACCGACGAAGATGTGAGCGATAATTCTGTTGCGGGCAACCGTTATTACCATAATACCTGTTATAGCAATAATCAGAACGGCGCCAATATTGACTATCGTGGGAATTCACCGGCGACGCGTTATCCCACCATCAAGAACAATTTGTATTTCAGGAACGGTCCCGATAAAACCAGCCTCTGCCCCGCGATTCCCAACGGCAATTTGGGTTACTGGGACATCAGCTTCAGGAATTTTCCCACCAGCGGGATTCCCGTAGATAGCGCTCATTTCTCCAATAATTTGTTCAATACTTATCGGGCGAGTGGCTTTGTCTGGGGCGATAATCCCTATAATTCAAGCGACACGGCCTACCGTTCCGTCTGCGGGGATCCGGCTTTGGTTAATCCTGCCGCCACGATTAATACCGCCCTCGGTTCCAATTGGAGCGTGTCGCAAAAATTGGACTTTATTCGCAATTCAGTTCGCGCCAATTTTACACCACAATCCGGCAATGTGGCCGCCGATCAGGGTGTAGTCATCAGCGGTTTCCACTGTTCTCAGTCTGACGATGCCAGTCCGAACCAAACTAATTGTTTTCACTGGCGTGGGAGTGCCCCCGACATCGGTGCCTATGAATATGGCGGCACTGTTTCTCCCCCGACCGACACCACTGCCCCCACTATTTTTCTGACCGCACCCGCTTCTGGCACCACGATCAATGCCATCACGCCTCTGACGGCCACCGCGAGCGACAATGTCGGCGTGAGCCGGGTGGAATTTTACCGCGATGGCGGCGTTCTCCTTGGTCTCGACAGCACGGCTCCCTACAGCCTCAATTGGGATACCGTCACCATCCCCAATGGTCTCCATACTCTCTACACCAAGGCCATTGACGCCGCTGGCAACGTCGGTATCAGCCCCACCGTCTCCGTCGCCATCAACAATCAGATCATTGACATTACTCCGCCCATCATTGCTATCGTCAGCCCCGTGAACGGCGCGACGGTTTCTGAAATTATCACAGTTAGCGTCAACGCCAGCGACAACGTGGGGGTGACGTCCGTTACTTTGGCGCTAGATGATAATATTATTGCCACTGACAGTGCTTTGCCTTATAGTTTTGTTCTTGATACCACCACTCTAATCAACGGTCCGCACACTCTTACCGCCACTGCCCAAGACGCCGCCGGCAATCAGGGGAGCGCGCCAATCGGTGTGGCAGTGAATAATCAAAACGCCGCCATTCCTCTTAGTATCAACACCCATAGCGTTGTGCCTTTGTCCACCTCCGCCACTATCACCTGGACGACGACGGTGCCGGCCACCGGCCTAGTGCGTTATGGCCAGAGCGCCACCAATCTCGATCAATCCGTTGCCGCTTCTGCTCTCGCCGCCAATCAGTCTGTCACTCTCACCGGCCTCCGTCCGCA
>CAYIMH010000052.1:0-5199 GCA_964364525.1 uncultured Candidatus Saccharibacteria bacterium
TGGGCTCATTGTTAACCCTTCCGCTGTTTTTTTAACGTTGCCCGACGGGCGGCGGGATTCTCTCCACAATCGCCTCGAGTAATTCCGGCACACCGGCACCAGTTTTACCAGAAACGGCGATGATCTCCTCCGGACGACAGGAGAGCAATTCCACGATCTCCTGCTGGGTCTCTTCAACTCGGGCCACTGGCAAATCAATCTTATTAATCACCGGGATAATCACCAAACCGGCCCCGCGAGCCATCTCCAGCACCGTGAAGGTCTGGGCCTGCACGCCCTGGGTCGCGTCCACCAGAAGGAGTACGCCCTCCACCGCCCGTAGGGCTCGCGATACCTCGTAAGAAAAATCAATATGCCCAGGCGTGTCAATCAGATTTAAGATGTAATTGTTCTCGGCCCCCCGTTCCCCATTCCTTACATAATTCATCCGCGCCGGTGTCATCTTGATGGTAATTCCCCGCTCTCGTTCCAAGTCCATCGAGTCGAGCACCTGGGCACGCATCTTGCGCTTCTCCACTGTTCCAGTCACCTCCAAGAGCCGGTCAGCTAGGGTGGACTTACCGTGATCGATGTGGGCGATAATAGAAAAATTGCGGATACGCTTGATATCCATGGCCTAACTCTACAGCCCTTCTGGTTCCGGCGCAATGGGGCGAGAGTGCCAAAATTTGTGGTGAAGGGAGCGAGCGATTTCTTTGATCTCTTTGTTATCAAGCCGCCAGAGAATGAGCGTAGAGACGAGGAGGCCGAAGAGACCAGCCACCAAGCCTTGGGTGAAAATACCGAGGAAGGTGTCGAGATCGAGAAAGTCGTCGAGTAAATTAAGGACAAAATAAGCGGCCACTCCCCCGGCCAAAGAGGCGGCCACTGATTGCCACAGTGCCTTGTCCACCATCTTCGGGAAGCGACCAAAATCGCGTTGGAAAAGTTGCCAGAGAAGCCAGATGTTGAGACCAGAACCAAGCGAGAAAGCGAGTGGTAGAGCAAGAACGGCTGTCCCGCCGAGATCATTCACGCGTAGAAGCGATTCGAGGAAGAATCTCGGCCCAGACGCCGCCACCAGGATACGCCAGAAAACGAGCGCCAGCGCCACGGTGATGATCGCCGATAGAACATTAACAAGAAGTGGCCGCTTGGTCTGGCCGCTGGAGTAGTAGGCGCGGACAAGAACCAGCACCAGGCTCTGGGCGACCAGCGAGAGTACGAAGAGGGCCAGGGCCGCCGCCGTCAGTCTGGTGTCGGACCAAGAGAAGTGGCCGCTACCTAAAATCACCCGAACAATCTGGGCCCGCAAAACGATAAAAAGCACCGCGGTCGGCAAAGCCCAGAAGAGAACGTGGCGGATGGTAGTGGTCACCTGCTCTAGAAAGCGCTCACGCTCACCGTTGGTAAACAGATGAACCAGGGTGGGAAAGGCCGCCACTGAGTAACTGACGCCGATAATCGTTAAGGGGACCGATTGAAGATTATTGGCGAAATTAAAAATAGCAATAGCACCGGTGGAGATAAGTGAGGCAATCGAAACCAACACCGCCGTGGTCAATTGTCCAGCGCCCAATCCTAAAGTGCGTGGCAAAGAGAGCCAGACTACTCGGCGTAATTCTGACCAATTAAGAGTCTGGATGAGGCGCGGGAAAAGTCCGTGACGAGCGACCGTTGGCCATTGGATCGCCAAATGAAAGAACGCGCCAAGCGCCACTCCCCAGACCAGACCAACCAGCCCCAGGCGTGGGTAGAAAAAAATTATACCGATAATAATACCAGCGTTATAAAGAATGGGGCTCAAGGCATAAATAAAGAAACGCCGCAGAGATTGGGTAACGGCACCAAAGAGATTGGAGAGGCCGAGAAGGAACGGCGAGAGTAATAAGATACGCGAGAGAGTAATCAATTGACCGCGTGCTCCATCGTCGAAACCAGGAGCAACCAGCGGTGCCAGAAGCGGCATAATGAAAAAGAGGACGACGCTAGTGATCGCCATCACCAGAAGAAAGGCGGTGAAGATATTATTGAGCAGAGTCTGCGAGCTGGCTTTAGCCTCAATTTCCGAAACATTTTTCTGCCGTTCGGCTAGAAGTGGAATGACAACGGAAACAGAAATGAAAGAGGCAATGGAAACGTAAACCAAATCCGGCACCCGAAAGGCGGCGTAATAAATGTCGAGCTCACGCCCGGCGCCAAAAGCGGCGGCCAAAAGCCGATCGCGAAAAAGCGCCAGCACCTGCGAGGCGATAGCAAAAATGCCTAGCAAATAGGCCGCCCCATGCAGGCCGCCAAACTCTCGATTAAATAATTTTAACACGCGACTAACCACGGCTTAATCATACCGAAAAGAGCGGAGTTTATCCACAGAAAGACCCCGTTCGACAATTGCCGGACGGGGTCTTTCTTGGCCTGGTGCTCATAAGCCGAATTCTGTTTAAACAATGATTTATCTGGAACCAACATTACTGTTGGACTCGAGCGGCACTCCCCTCGACTCGGCGCTTGCGCGCCTCGCTCGGGGCACGACCTTGCACGGTGGTAGAGGTTTTGCCGTTTCAGCCGGACTTAACCGGGTCGTTTCTGTTCGCACTCCTCGCCTTGCGGCGGCAGGCGGTTAGCCTGTACCATTTCTCATCGGGTGAGATCCGTGTTCGGACTTTCCTCCCCGATGTAACATCGGAGCCATTGTCCGGCACCAAGCCGTTATTGTTATATAATACTAATGGTTATTCTTCAAGCTGTTGGCGTAAGTACACCGCCGCACCGTAGAGTCCATTCAAGTCACCGAGAGTCGCTGGCACAATCTCTGGCAGGGATGGCAAGGTTCGATTAAGTTTCCCTAACTCCTGTCTTACCACAGACAAGTCTATTCCTGGCATCTTCAGCGCCATGGCCCCACCCACCACTACCGTCTCTGGCGACCAATGGAGAATCAAGTTGTAGAGACCGATGGCCAGAATCCGCGCCACCTCCTGCCAAATTTTTTTATCAGTAATCTCTCGCGGCAACTGATTAAATTGAGCCTGGAGAGCCCGTCCCGACACATAATCTTCAAGCGTACGCGACTCACCGTCAAAATTAATGACTTGATGACCAGGCTCGAAGCCAATAGCCTTACGATCAATCCGCCCATCCACGATCCGCACTCCGCCGACACCAGTACTAACCGTCACGTAGGCCACGATATCTCGCCCCTGACCGGCACCCAGCGTCGCTTCTCCGAGGCCAGCCAAGGCTGCGTCGTTTTCTAGGTAGAGGGGCCGCGAGACTGTGTTGGTCAACTCCGGAATCAGCGGCGCCAATTTGCGTGTCACCCCGCCAGCCACCACGCTAAAACCATCGGGCGGTTTAAGCTCCGTCATTAATTGCTCGAAGATGGTCAGAGTGCTATGCGAACTATCGGCATGAACAACCGTTCGCACTTCGCCCAATTCCCCCTTGGTCCAATCGGCCTCCGACACCGCCGCGACCCGCAGATTAGTTGCCCCCAAATCAAAAAGTAGATAACTCATAATAATTTTTTAAACTCCTCCACCATCGGCACTTGTTCCGGATCGTCGCCGCCGAGCTTGGCGGTGTGGAAGGCGGTCCAATCGGCGAGCAGAAGGGAGTTGAAGATTTTTTGCCAGATATTGTCGCCAGCCAGTGGCAAGGTTTCGACGGTCAGGCCGCGCGCCCGGTACATCTCGCCTAGAATTTGGAAACGTTTCTGAATTCGTGGATCGTCATTTTCGTCGGTGAGCATTAAGACATAAAATTGTTTGTTAAACGCCTCGCGCGCGGCGCGGCCATCGGAGCCGGTCATCTCGTTATGATTCGCCTCCGGCAAAACATTATAGAAAGCGGGAATTTTGCCGGTCTCGTTCAGTTTAATTTTCCAATTATAAGCGACCGGTAGATTGACGGTCGAGGAATAAACGAGGGGGATTTTGCCGGCAATCCTTTCGGCCAAATTTTTGCCGTTCGTTTCTTGGTCAATCAATTCCAAATGATCAATAGCTGGCCGATTCATTAGCCCGACGAGGGCCTTAAGACCATAACCCAAGGCCATCCGAGGCTGGATACCGGTGACGGGTAATTGAACATAAGGCAAATTGTTGAGTTTGGCAAACTCGAGCAATTTCCCCCCCGTCGTGATGATCGCCAAATTTAATTTCTGCTCTAAACCGCGCGCGCCAGCATCCAACACCTCTTCGGTATTGCCAGAATAGGATGACAAAATAATTAGGCTTTCACGCAAAAAATAATCAGGCACGCGGGGCAAGCCATAATCGCGGTGGATCAGTAAATCAAGTTTCGGCTCGGCCACCCTCAAGAGCCCCGCCGCCAACGCCGATCCGCCCATCCCACAAACAATGAACTTGGACACCTGGTGTCCAAGTGGGTTGACCACCTCCGGCCGCCACTCGAATTGCTTGGCAAAACTTCTAATACTTGATTCCATGAGTTTAAGTATAACACCACCCCGCCCTCGTTCAACACAAAACCACCCCGACCTAGGTCGGGGTGGTTTTACTTACCGAACTTATTAGTTCTGGTAATCGCCGTTGCGGCGTGGGGGGCGCTCCTCGAGCGGTCTGGCCTCATTAACGGTGAGGCGGCGACCTTCGAAGTCTTTGCCATTCCACATCTCGATTGCCGCAGCCGCTTCGTCATCCGTCGACATTTCGACGAAACCGAAGCCTTTAGAACGGCCGGTCATCCGATCCATTATGATATTGGCGGATTCCACCGTTCCCGCTTGAGCAAAAGCAGCCCGCAGAGCATCATCGGTAGTCGCGTAAGGCAGACCACCAACATACAATCTCTTAGCCATTGGAACTTTGTTGCATTAACACTAAAGTGTAAGGGCGACCTTCTCCTAGTTCTTCCTCACACTTTAGCAGTGCTCGAGAATACATCGCGAGAAAACTCTTACCCCCCTATTGTATACCTATTGACTCCACTTGTCAAGCCCTGATGTAATTTTGGCGGAATGGGCCAACTTTTCACCATCTCGGCAACCGCGCCCTCTATACCAAGTAGCTTCTTTTTTTGTTGAAGTGTCTGCGTAAGTCCTCCGCCGACAATCGTAATCGTCCACGTTCTCAACTTACGGATACTGGATTCGGTGGCAAAAGTCATAACTATTTGCATATTCACCTACTACCGCAACTATCCTAGCACAAACAAAAAGGACCCGACACAGTCTGCAGTTAAACAGAAACTGTCGGG
>CAYIMH010000053.1:0-5087 GCA_964364525.1 uncultured Candidatus Saccharibacteria bacterium
GTGCAGACTGACAATGGCAGCGAATTTGCCAAACACTTCGAGATTTACCTGGAGCAGAACGGCATCGTCCACTTCCACACTTACCCCCGCTGTCCCAAGATGAACGCCGAGATTGAACGATTTAACCGCACCCTGTCAGAGGCCTTCATTGCCCAGCATCGGTCATTGTTGGCTTACGATCTCGACCAGTTCAACGAGAAGCTGGTCGAGTGGCTCTTGTGGTACAACGCTCGACGACCACACTGGTCGCTTGGCCTCATTTCACCTTTGCGGTATATTTGTGGTCAATTAACAGCCGAGGAGTCTCAAATGTGCTGGACTAGTACACGCCCTAGACACCGAGTGTTCAGGTTGCTATACTCTGCTTATGGTAGTCAGAATGCGCAGTACCCATGGTCATACTGCCAGTCGGCGGTCTCATCATGCTTTGGAGAGCTTGCCGTTAACCAAGTGTCCCAAGTGTGGCGCGTCGGCTTGGCGGCACCGCGCCTGTTTGAGTTGCGGCACCTATCGTGGACGAGAAGTGATCAACGTGTTAGCTAAATTGGACAAAAAGCAAGCTAAGAAAAAAGTCGCGTCAAAAAAGTAGTGCGCCGTTCCCTTGTCGGTCTTGATCGTTCATTTTTTAAATGGCCAATCGGCATTTATCCAGAAGCGTTTCCCTCCAGTCCCTTTTTGAATGGGATTTCAATGGCTACGAGAGTGCGCGTTGGCACGAGTTTGTTGATCGTAATATTGAGGAATTTGCTCCCGGCCTCGACGATGCCACCTTTGTTTACAAATTAGTCGAGGCGGTGATCAAGCGGCGCGAGAAGCTCGATTTAATTATTGAAAAGGCCGCGCCCGAATGGCCGATTGAGCAGATCGCGATTGTGGATCGCAATGTGCTCCGGCTCGGTCTCTACGAGCTCCTCTTTGCGGATAAGAATGAGGTGCCGGCGCGGGTGGCGATTAATGAGGCGATTGAGTTGGCCAAAACTTTTGGCGGCGAGAACTCCGGCAAGTTTGTCAACGGCGTTCTCGGCGCGATCTACAAAGAAATGGGTGAGCCGGGTAAGGATGATATTCCGGCCAAGAAACTTCGACCCAAGGATATCCCTTATGATCAAATGCCGATCGAGAAATTGGGCGGAGCGGTTGTTTTTGTCCGCGCTGAAGGCGAGATCTACTTGGCGCTAGTCCATGATATCTTCGGCTACTGGACACTCTCTAAGGGCCACTTAGGCGGCGTGGCCGATTTACGTTTGGATACGGCCAAGGAGATTAAAGAAGAAATGTCGCTCGATGTGGTAGCGACTGATGAACTCGGGCAGAACGAGTACATTTCTTCTGATCCCGAGAAGGGCAAAATTCGCAAGCAGGTTAATTATTTCCTGGCCGAGGCCAGCAACAAAGATCAACTGAAGCTCAAGCCCAGTGGTGGGCTCGATGATGCGCGTTGGTTTAAGTTGTCAGAAATTAGCGATCTGCGGATGTACGACGACGTAATACCCTTCATTACCAAAGCGGTTAAATTATTGTCAGCGAAACTGAAAAATTAGTTTATGACTAAACCGGATTTCTCACAACTAGCGGGCAAGTTTGGCTGGCAATTTAGGCAACCAGAGTTATTGGTGCGGGCTTTTACTCATCGCTCCTATTTGAATGAGCATCCCAACGAGGGGCTTGGACACAACGAACGACTCGAGTTCTTGGGCGACGCCGTACTCGAGCTGGCAGTGACCGAATTCCTTTTTCAGAAATATCCGGAGGCCAACGAGGGTGTGCTAACCGCCTACCGCTCGGCCCTGGTTAATACCGACACTTTGTCCGAGACGGCCAACGAGCTTGGTTTTAACGATTATCTGCGCCTGTCTCGGGGTGAGGCGAGAGACACGGGTCGGGCCCGGTCAGTCATTTTGGCCAATACCTTCGAGTCAGTGGTGGGCGCGCTCTTCCTCGACTTGGGTTATCAGGCGGCGGCCGATTTTATTGCCAAGCATCTCTTGCCGCGAGCCGGGGGTATTGTCAATGGCGCCAGTTGGCAGGATACTAAGAGCTTCTTCCAAGAGCTGTCTCAAGCGAGGTTAAGTATTACTCCCCATTATCGAGTATTAGACGAACACGGACCCGATCACGACAAAGTTTTTACCGTCGGTCTCTATCTCGGTGAGGAATTAGCCGCCACTGGCCAAGGTCCCTCCAAGCAGCGCGCCGAGCAAGAGGCGGCCAAGCAAGCGCTGGCGACGAAGAACTGGGGAAAATAAATATCGTGACGGGGCTTATTATTTATATCGATGGCAATAATTTGTATCGCGGAGCGAAGGAGCTTGGATTTGATATTGATTATAAAAAATTTAGAGGTTGGTTACGGCAAAAATATCAAGCATCGAGTGTTTACCTGTTCATCGGACTGGTTCCGGATCGAGTAAAGTTTTATGAGTATCTTCAAGAGTGTGGCTTCATCTTGGTTTTCAAACAAACCGTCTCGGTGGGCGGAGTGGTTAAGGGAAATTGCGACGCCGAACTGGTATTAAAAACTGTCTCAGATTTTTACACTAAAGCGTTTGATAAATGTATCCTGATTTCTGGTGATGGAGACTTTGGTTGTTTGGTGGAGTTTTTAAATCACAATAAGGCTTTGGAGCAGGTGATCGCTCCGGATGAAAGCAAGTGCTCAATTTTATTGAGAAACAAAAACGTCGGCATGACCTTCTTAAACGACCACTATCATAAATTTTCAAAGAAAAAGCCCCCAATGTAGACGTATCTACATAAGGGTCTTTTCCATAGTTATGTACCTATCTTATACCCGCTTTATTTTGCTGTCAAGTGGTTTTTTTGTTATGCTTGCAAGATGGAAAAATTTCAGGAATGGCGAGATCAGAAAGCTGAGGAACTCAAGTCTATTGAAGATCATTTGGAAAGAAAGCGGGGGTTGAAAGAAATGCAAGGGGGTGCCGTTTATGAGGCGTCAAGATGGATTCACGTCATTAAATCTAAGTTTCCAGAAAATTTTGAAAAAGCGGAAGAACTTTGGAATGTTGATTACTCTGCCATCGAAACTTCTCAAGACTGGGAAGTAAAAGATGTTTCGGGTCAAATTCCTGATGGACTAAAAATATTGTTTGAATTACGTGAACTCTATAATCTTATTTCAACGGGAAAGAAAGAGAATCTACTGGGTCTCGATTTAGGCAAACTGTCAGAGACACTTCTAAAAGAAATTGGATATGAAGGGGGGAAAGAACACAAAGGAGAATACAAAGAGTACCGTAATCCCATTCAACTATTAGCCAATAAGTTAACTGGTGGAGCCTATTTTGATCTGAGAAATTATAATCATGTTGTCGGTGCGATGCCGGATTGCCATCAAGAAATAGAAAAAAATCGGTTTGACGTTACTAGCTTAATAAAAACCGCGGAGCAGGGTAGTGGTCATCCTGCCAACTACTTTTGGTTTAGACGCGGGCCGAATCCGTGGTTAAGCCGGTTGCCCTTAATGATTATGACACCTTATTCCAAGGGTGGTCGGGAGCTTATGAAAACAGCTAAAACTTTGGGGCCCCTGGAGCATAAGGCGCAACTTTTTCTTGCTAATGTATCCGGGCTGGTTCCTAATTACGAATTAGACGGAGAGACCATACATTTTACGAAGAATAAGCCTCTTCAAACTGGTAATTTTGGTATGAGCCGGAGAGATGTCTTCGATGTTATGCTTGATTTGAGGAAAGGCAAAGTATTTAAGAGAAAGGTTGAAGGAAGAGAAAAAAAGTTGATCGATGGCGATATTAAAAAATTCAGGCAAAAATTTTTCCCCTGGTTAGGCCCTGATGCTAATAAAGAATTACAAGGTTGATTTTATTTTATGCGCCTCAAATCCCTCGAACTCTCCGGTTTCAAGTCTTTTGCTAAGAAGACGACTTTCGTGTTTGATTCACCGGTGACGGCGATTGTGGGGCCCAACGGCTCGGGGAAGAGTAATTGCGCCGAGGCTTTCCGTTGGGTCTTGGGCGAGCGTTCGATGAAGTCGTTGCGCTCCGGTCGCGGCGAGGACTTGATCTGGAACGGCAGTTCTCAAGGCGGTCTGCCCCGAGCGGGTCGGGGGGCAGTGACCCTTTTCTTCGATAATCAAGATCGGAAATTTAATGTTGATTTCGACGAAGTGGCGATCGGCCGCGAGGTCCATCGTGACGGAACTAATGTCTACTTAATCAACGGTTCTCACGTCCGGCACCGTGACGTGGTCGAATTATTGGCGGCGGTCTCGCTTGGTTCCTCGGATCATTATATTGTCAACCAAGGTGACGCCGATCGTATCCTCCTCGCCAATCCGCACGAGCGCCGCAATATGCTCGAGGACGCATTGGGCCTCCGGCTCTACCAGTGGAAGATTGAAGAGAGTGAAAAGAAGCTGGAGAAGACGGAAGAGAATATGAAGCAGGTGGAATCACTCCGCCGCGAGCTGGCCCCGCATTTACGTTATTTACAAAAACAGGTGGATAAAATTGCCGAGGCTGACCGCTTGCGTCGCGAGCTGAAGAATTTAGCTCTGGAATACCTGAAGCGCGAGAGTCTCTACTTGGGCGCGCGGCGAGCCGAATTAACAAGGGCCAAAGAGGAGCCGACGGCTAAGCTGGAGGAGATTAATACGCGCCTAGCCGGTCTGGCTCACCCCGACTCGCTGGCGGAAGACGAGACCGGTCCGATCGAAGAGCGGCGGCGGGCGGCTGATGAAAAAATTAACCGGGCCCGCGGTGAGCAAGAGGAGCTGGGCCGACGTTTGGGCCGCCTCGAGGGCCTGATTGAGGCCAAGGAGGCCCTGATCGCCGCCGCGGGCGATGACGCCGAGAGGGACTTTAATTATCAAGAAGCGAAAAACTTTCACGATAATCTCTTGCGCGAAATCGAGGTGGCGGAACGGGAACCCGATTTGGGGGTGGTAAAAAGTATTTTGAATAAAATCCGCGGTTTGGTGAGCGATTTTCTCCATCACGGCCGTGCCAGCGCCGCCACTACCGACAAACAAGCAGAGCTTGCGGGGTTGCGTCGAGAACAGGCGGAGGTCAACGCGGCGCTGGTTGGGGCTAAAACGGCAGAGGAGGGGG
>CAYIMH010000054.1:0-5072 GCA_964364525.1 uncultured Candidatus Saccharibacteria bacterium
GCCGTCTGCATTGTATCAAAAAACTGGGGGTTGGAGCATTTCGTTATTCACAGTAGAAAAGTAGAAGCTATGAATGATTTAAAACAGGAAACTCAAGCCTGGGATAGATTATCCGATGAAGTATGGCAGAAGATTCAAGATTAAAAGCGGGAGACGTGGTGTTGGTAGAAATACCATTTACAGACGGCCATGAACAGCACGGTACTAGGCCGGCGATCATCGTTGCTGGGGTGACCCGAGGAATTATTGCCGCCTTGCCACTTACCACTAATGATGAGGCATTACTTTTTTCCCACACTGTTCCGATCAAACGCTCCACCGCCAATGGCCTTAGCTCATTTTCCATAGCCTTGATCTACCAAGTACGAGCTCTAGACGCAACTAGATGCAAAAGGAAACTAGGCGTACTTAGTAAGGCCGACTATTCCATAATACATAAAGGGCTTAAAAAGTATTTAGATTTGTAGACTCTGGTTATCTCGAAGCTGGGGACATCTTGGCTTCGCGAGCTTTTCGGGAAGGTATATAATAAATACATGTTCTCTGATCCGACCCAAAATGTGGCGACGTTTGGTTTGACCGAGGGGATGCGGGTGGCCGATTTTGGCGCGGGGAGTGGGGCTTATGCTCTAGCCATGGCCGAGCGCGTGGGTAATACTGGCAAAATTTACGCCGTCGATGTCCAGAACGAGCTTCTCTCTCGGCTTGATAAAGTGGCCCACGAGCGCCACCGCGGCAATATTGAAATAATTTGGGGTAATGTCGAGAAACAGGGCGGGTCCAAAATTGCGCCTGGCACCATCGATCTGGTCCTCATCGCCAATACTCTCTTCCAATCTGACTCTAAATACACGCTCATCTTGGAGGCCAAGCGAGTTTTGCATCCTGGTGGCCAGGTGGTGGTCATCGAGTGGCAGGATTCTTACGGCGGCTTGGGTCCGCCGCCCGAGCGCGTGGTCCGGCCAGAGGACTTGAAGGCGGTCTGCGCGGAGGCCGGCTTAACTTATCAGTCCAGCTTCCCCGTCGGCGAGCATCATTATGGTATGATCTTTAGTAAAAAAACCCAGCTGAACGCATTCCAATTAATTATTATCGGCGTCTTCAACTACCTGGCCGTTTTTGCTGTCCTCGTTTTCTCCGGCGTTATCCCTCTACCGGGCATAAGCAAGGCCCCTGTCCAAGAAATTACCTGGTGGGCAATTTTGCCCGATAGTCAAGTGGAAAGCTTTATTAATGATTTCAATCAGGAGTATGAAGATAAGGTCAAAATCAATTATGTCGAGAAGGATAGCCGCACCCTGGAAGCTGACCTGATTGACGCGTTGGCGTCCGGCCGGGGACCAGACTTGATCTTGGCGCCGCAAGAATTGATCTTCAAACACGCCAACAAGCTTCAGCCCTTCACTTACGGTCAGATTAATAAACGCCGCTTCACCGACGCCTTTATTCAAGAGGGAGAGATTTTCTTCTACCCCGAAGGCATTATGGCGCTACCGCTTACCGTCGATCCACTGATGCTCTATTATAATCGCGATATCTTGAGTACCGCTCGTCTGGCCGCGCCGCCCAAGGCCTGGACCGAATTGGAGACTTATAATAAAGCGATCACCGAGGCAGATGTCCGTGGCAATGTCACTAGGAGCGCCATCGCTCTCGGCGCCTTCTCTAATATCAGCAACGCTAAAGATATTTTGGCGATGCTTATTTTGCAAACTGGCAATCCGCTGGTCGAACAGCGCGAGGGCGGTGGCTGGGAGGTGACTCTGACCAAGGATACCAAGGGCGACGGCACTCAATCGGCGGCGCTGGCGACCACCTTCTTCAATCGCCCCAGCAATTCCAGTAATTCACTCTACTCTTGGAATAGCGCCTTGCCCGAGGCGCGGCAGATGTTCGCGCGGAATAGCCTGGCCATGTATCTCGGCTTTGCCAGTGAGTACGATCTAGTTCGACGGCAGAATCCGCAGATCAACTTCGATATTACCACTGTGCCCCAGCCGACCGCGGCGGCCCGCACCGATGTGACGCTCGGCCGTCTCTCGGCCTTAGCGGTCCTCCGAGCCTCGCCCAAGGCGGCGGCCGCGGCCCAAGCGGCGGTGCTCTTGGCCTGGTCTAATTATGCCAAGCGTTGGGCCGATTTGGTGCGCCTACCTCCCGCGCAGCGTGATTTCCTTGCGATCCGGCCAGCCGATCCGGTGGCCGCCGCCTTCTATAGCTCGGCGCTAATTGCCCACGGCTGGTACGACTTCGATCCCGCGGCGACCGGTAGCGCGCTCCGGAGCCTAGCCGAGAGCGTCCGTCAGGGTGGGATAGAGGTGGGGTCGGCCCTATCCCAGACGGAGCGTCAATTCGAGGCGCTCTTGCCTGCCGCCAACCAACCATGATTAAATTCGCGACTACCTTTTTCCTGATCTTATTGCTCGCGGCGCTCACTCTGCCATTGCCCCTGCTTGCCGCCAACGTCTTCGGCGGCCTAGTGCCTTGCGATGAAGTTGATTCTACCGGCCAAACTGGAACGGATTGTAATTTCAAAACTCTCATTGACCTCTTTGACAATATTCTCGGCTGGCTGGTGAAGATCTCTGTCCCCGTCGCTTCGGCGCTCATCGTCTATGGGGGACTCATGATGATCATCGCTCCCACCGATACCGGCAAGCGCGAGCAGGCCAAGAAGATTTTTTGGTCCGCCGTCTGGGGGATGGTCGCCATCTTGGCGGCCTACTTGATTATTGATACAATCTTAAGCGAGCTGACGGGTCGAGATGTTAAGAAAAATCTGGAAGGCATTAGTTTGGCCGGGGAGTTTATTTATAGATTATGAGTAGTTATTCGAAACGTTTCAAAATATTTTTTCCGGTGCCAGTGTTGCTTTTTTGTTTCGCTCTGATTTACATTACTGTTTCCCCAACTTTGGTTTTGGCGCAGGGGGGCGGTAGAGCCCCTGCCCCCGGCACCGGCCCCATCACCAACCCCCTAGGCTCCATAGATTCTATCCCTAAGCTCATTGATGCTATCCTCAAGATTGTCGTCAAAGTCGGCCTGCCTCTCGTGGCCCTAGCCATCATCTACGTCGGCTTCCTCTTTGTTAAAGCCCAGGGTGAACCCGGCAAGTTGACGGAGGCCAAGGAGGCTTTTTTATACACTGTGATCGGCGCGGGCATCGTTCTCGGCGCCTTTGTTATTTCTCAAGCAATTCAGGCGACAGTTACCAGCTTGGGCGCATAGTCATCATCCCTCAAAAAAATGAACGACTTCAAATACATCATCAACAATATCGTCATCGACAACATCATCCGCTCCCTCCTCGCCCTTTTCTTCTCCCTCGCCGTGTTCTACTTTATCTGGGGCTTGGCCAAGTTTATCAACAAGGCCGGGGAGGATAAGGAGCGGGAGAATGGCAGGCAAATGATGATCTATGGTATAATCGCTCTGGCGGTGATGGTCTCGGTCTGGGGTTTGGTAACCATCGTGGTCAATACCTTTTTTCCCGGCGGTTACGGTAATCTGCCGCGGCCCAACATCCCCACTTTTCGGTAGTTTATTAAAATTAGTCGAGTGTTTAATTATTATTTAACAAATGTTTATGAATAAGTTAATGAAGTTTGCTTTGCCGTTCGTAACCTTCCTGCCCATAATCGCTGGCGCCGCAGACTTAAGTGATACCGTTAATACGGTTGACAATCTAATTAGAGCAATTGTTCCTATCATTATGGTCTTGGCCATCCTCTATTTCTTCTGGGGCTTGGTTAAATATATTCAGTCGGCCGGAGATCCGGAGAAAGCGTCGGAAGGCAAGAGCATTATGATCTATGGCATCATTGCTCTCTTCGTTATGGCTTCGGTCTGGGGCCTAGTTGGGATCTTGCAGAACACTTTCCTTAGTGGCGGCACTGCCCCGAATCCCGCTAGTTTGTTGCCCTAGTATAGACTTTACTCACTACGGTCAGCAGACTTTATGGACCAATTGCTGGGTAAGATTCAGGACAAGATAGTCAATCCCATCATTGGCCTGCTTTTTGCTTTGGCGGCGCTCTATTTTGTCTACGGCGTCTACGAGTTTTTGCGGAGCGATATCGGCGACGCTGATAAAGAGAAGGGGCGGCAGCATATGCTCTGGGGGGTGATCGGTATGGCCATTATGGTTAGCGTCTTCGGCATCCTGACGGCGATCTGCAATACCATTAATTGTTAGTAAAAATTTAGAGAAGTAAAAAAACGAGAGGGGGGACAATAGTCCCAGCCTCTCGTTTGTGGTTTTCACTTTGGTTCCCACGTTACAGTGACCGGCGCAGGTTCTGTGCCGAGCGCGCGGAATTCTAGGGTGCCATCGGCGATATTTAACATGTTGCCCCACCATTCTGTCTGGTGATCTGGCCCGGCCTTCCGAATCTTTCCGGAGCGGCTTTTGGCCAAAATGTTTTTATGGCACCTGACCTGGAACCAACAATCGTTGGGGGTGGTGATTGTTTCCGACCATTTTCCTACCGGTGCGGTTACCGTTTTACTCCCGCCAAGAGATTTTATGGGAGTAACTGTTCTTGTCTCCGCCGCCTTCTCCCTTGTTGCTCTGGCCTCGTTCCAAGAGCGCAATACCAGGTCTTTTTTGGCTTTGTAGACATGAGAACCGATCGCCGTCAGACACAAGATTAATGCTATCCAGTTTAGTCTTTTCCGTGGCTGATCCGGGGACCAGTTCTTGCCTCGTACCCAGAATACGACGATTACGAGGAGTCCGCCGATGCCAATCCAAAGGGTCGAACTAGAGTTTTTGATCCAATTGGTGCCGAAGATTGTCAAAATAAGGATGACAATCACGAGGACGACGATGGACAGAGCCGCCCGGCTCCAGTTCTCCTTAATCCGTTCGGCATAGGACGATGGGGTGGTCCCTCCGGAGTCTGCTTCTCCCACGGCTGTTTTCTTGGCCCCCCACCCCCGGTTCTCCTTACCGATCCATCTGAAGAGCAAATGCAGAGCGAGGAGCAGGGTTAGTGTGGCTAGTATTACACAAGCGATCGTTTGTGGTAATGGCAGAGTCATACATTCTACCTCTCTTTCAGTTAGGGGTTGCC
>CAYIMH010000055.1:0-4896 GCA_964364525.1 uncultured Candidatus Saccharibacteria bacterium
TCGTCAACTGGGATCCCAAGGGGCAAACCACAATCTCGTACGACGAAGTGTTGTATGAGGAGCGGCTGGCTAAGATTTACACTTTCAGATATTCCAAGGACTTTCCTATCGCCATCGCCACGACTAGGCCAGAAACTAAGGTTGGCGACGTGGCGGTGGCAGTCCATCCTGATGATAAGCGTTATAGTCAATACCTAGGGCAGATTTTCACTATTTCTGATTTCTGCGGCGTTAAACTGAATATTAAAATCGTGGCGTCCAAGGAAGTTGATCCGGCCTTTGGTACCGGCGCCCTCGGGGTTACACCAGCCCATAGTCAGGCTGACTGGACCATTGCCGAGCAAGAAAATTTACCCCGCAACAAGCAAGTGATTAATGAGTTTGCCAAAATGACCCCCTTGGCGGGAGAAAAATTAATGGGTAAGAAAACTACCGAGGCTAGAGAGATAATTGTCGCTTGGTTGAAAGAGAATAATTTATTCGAGAAAGAAGAAGATGCCAAGCAAAATATTTCCCTCGCCGAGCGGACTAATGGTGTAATCGAGCCACTGCCCAAACTCCAGTGGTTCATTGGTGTCAATAAAGAATTTCCTTTTGCCACCGACAAAATTAAAGGTATAGCGCGAGGGCAAATGGTCACACTTAAAGAAGTAATGAAAAAGGTGGTGGAGAATGACCAAATTGAGATTATCCCCGATCGGTTCAATAAAATCTATGATAATTGGATAGATAATCTCCACGACTGGTGTATCTCGCGGCAAATCTGGTATGGGCACCGTATACCCGTGTGGTACCACGAACCTAAATGTATCCCGCGGCCGGGACATGAGACAGATATAAGTAAATGCCTTGAATTGGTCGTTTCCGTCGAAGAACCGATTTGCGAGTTTTGTGATGCTAAATTCATTCAAGATCCGGACACCCTCGACACCTGGTTCTCCTCCGGGTTATGGACTTTCTCCACGCTCGGCTGGCCCAATAAAACTAAGGATCTAGAATTATTTCACCCCACCACCATCCTCGAGACCGGTTACGATATTATCTTCTTCTGGGTCGCCCGGATGATCTTAATGACCGGTTTTTTGCTCGGTGATATTCCCTTCCATCAAGTTTATCTCCACGGCCTAGTCCGCGATCAGAAAAATCGCAAGCTCTCTAAGTCGCTCGGCAACGCCGGTGATCCGGTCGAAATGATCTCTAAATACGGCGCCGACGCCGTCCGGATGTCTCTCATCATCGGCACCGCCCCGGGTAATGACAGCAAAATCTGGGACGACAAGATCCGGGCCTATAAACATTTCGCCAATAAAATTTGGAACGCGACACGCTTCGTCCAAACTAATTGCCCACCCGAGACTGGAATTGAAAACGCCAACCAAGATCATCCTCGCCTAGCAGAATTGGACGCGCTTGTTCGTGATATCACCGCCGACATGGATAATTATCGCTATTACCTGGCCGGCGAGAAATTATACCACTATTTTTGGCACACTTTTGCTGATAAAATAATTGAGGCGGCGAAGAAACAACCGGAATTGAAGCCTCTCCTGCCGACCATCCTCATTACTTGTCTGAAACTTCTTCACCCCTTCATGCCCTTCATTACCGAAGAACTCTGGCAAATCATGAAAATGCCTAAGCCCCTTATCATCACCCCATGGCCAATCAAGTAGCTATCGCCGCCGGCGCCGGTCTCTTGCCCGCTCTGATCTGGCTCTGGTTTTGGCTCAAGGAAGATCGGCGCCACCCGGAGCCGCGGAGCCTGCTTGCCCTCGTCTTCGGCCTAGGCGCGCTGGCCGTCCTTCCCGCTTATTTGGTTGAACGACAACTTTATCAATACTTCTCTTTCAATCTTGATGACAAAACCTGGCTGATTGCTGGCGTCCTAATTTGGGCGGCCGTTGAAGAAATATTGAAGCTTCTGACGGTCTACTTCGCCGCCTTTCACCATCGCGACTACGACGAGCCGGTAGACGCGATGGTCTATATGATCACCGCCGCCATCGGCTTTGCCGCTCTCGAGAATACCCTCTTCATTTGGAGCGCCATGCAAGAATCAAGCGCTGGACTCGCTTTCCTCCTCACCGGCAATTTCCGTTTCCTCGGGGCCACTCTAGTCCATATCGTCTCTTCCGCCGCTCTGGGCGGAATGCTTGGCCTGGCCTTCTATCGCAATAAAGCCAATAAGCTTGTCCACCTGATCTGGGGATTGATCCTGGCCATTGTCTTGCATGCGATATTCAATTACTTTATAATTATGAGCGAGGCCCAGCACATTTTAAGAATCTTCGCTGCCCTCTGGCTAATGGCGGTGCTCATTATTCTTTTTTTCGAACGAGTCAAAGGTATAAAAGGTGTAAAATAATTATATGCAAAAAAAACGATCTTTCTTTGAGCGATTAACCGGCACTATCACCGTCAGCGATGATGATAACCTGGCCGAGGGGGTGGAAATCACCAGTAAAGAGAACGGAAGCTGGCCGAGCGCTACCGATGAAGAGGGCGAGTTAGCGGTAGACGTTTACCAGACGCCGTCCGAGATTATTATCAAAGCGATGGTCTCGGGTGTTAAACCGGAAGATCTCGACATCAACATCACCCGCGAGATGGTCACCATCAAGGGCAAGCGGGAGACGGCGCGGGAGATCAATACTGAAGATTATTATCAAAAAGAACTTTACTGGGGCTCCTTCTCTCGCACCATCCTCCTGCCCGCCGAGATCGAAGTAGAGGAAGCCGAGGCCATTGAGAAACATGGCCTCCTCACCCTCCGCCTCCCCAAGATTGATAAGAAACGCACCCAGAGTTTGAAAGTGAAGTCGCTGTAAATTACCAGATAGCCACTATTGTGGTCTAGTGTCGCCTTGCAAGTATTTAATAAGTGCCTGAAAATACTCGCGATACTGGGGTGCGTATTTTTTGGCTGATTGATAAAATTTCTCGTCGTCTTGTTCCAAATCATACTCATGAACTAAAATGTTCCGCAGTTCAGCGCTTTTCGACAAATCGTTGGCTAAAGCTATCGGCAAAACACCGGCCTTTCCCAAACGGACGAAGGACTGGCGATAGCTATCCGGCGTGGTTAAACCAAGTTCTAACAAAATTTGAGTATTAATATCAATGGCCTCGTCCACCACTAGCTGAAAGTTCCTCTCCGCCGCTCGAATTGTTCTGGAATCAGCGATAAAATCGACCATTGAAGTAGCGAGCAAGCTCTCTAACTCGCTTAGATACTGACCGGCTAAATCAACTTTTTTGAAAATAATTTCTCGACTAAGCATATTTTTTGGTTAAAAAACCTTCTCGCGCTCGACGCAACTTGGCTGTGTCAAGATAACGCTTCCAAGCCAGAACGCGAAAACGCACAAAAGTGGCTGGGTCACCCCACAGCAACCGGCCTTCCGTGGCCACGTTCTGCTGGAGCAAAGGCGAAGCTCTAGTTAAATCAATCAGGTCAATCTTCTCTTCCGGTTGCTTAACCTGCGAGGCGACAAATTGAATTATATCATTTTCATCATTACTATCCAGCGGCCGATCAGCCAAAACGGCAACATCGGTATCGGAACTTTCGACCGCATAGCCCTTTGTTCTGGAACCAAAGAGAATTATCGCCTTAATATGTAAAGAAAAACTCATACGAGTAATCGTAACACAAACCGACTCACGAATACAGCTTTTCGAGAAGCGCGGCGTAGATTAAATTTTCCCACTAGTTTTTGGTAGCCAGAGAGTGTTTACTGCCAGCCGTCACACTGGCCCAGGTGGTTAAGGTGCCAATTTGGACGGGGCTAGAGCGAGCGGTGAGATCACCTAAACCCAGCTGACCGTCGGTGTTTATGCCACAGGCCCAGAGCGTACCATCGGTTTTACGGGCGAGAGAGAAGTAACGACCAGCGCTCACGCTAGCCCAAGTGGTGAGCGTGCCGATTTGAACAGGGCTGGATTTGCTGACAGCAGTGCCATCACCGAGCTGGCCATAACCGTTGTTTCCCCACGCCCAAATAGTACTATCAGTTTTACGCGCGAGAGAGAACTTGCGGCCGCAACTTATGTTAGCCCAGGTGGTCAGAGTGCCAACTTGGATCGGACTAGATTTGACGGCGGTGGTACCATCACCGAGGTTGCCCCAAGCGTTATATCCCCAGGCCCAGAGTGTACCGTCGGTTTTACAGGCGAGAGAAAAGTTGCCGCCAGCCGTCACACTGGCCCAGGTGGTTAGTGTCCCAATTTGGACCGGACTGGACTTAGTAACGGCCGTGCCATCACCGAGTTGACCGGAAGTACCTAAACCCCACGCCCAAAGCGTACCATCGGTTTTGCAGGCAAGTGAATGGTAAGAAAAATGGCCACCACCCGCCACACTGGCCCAGGTGGTTAAGGTGCCAATTTGGACGGGGCTAGAGCGAGCGGTGGCATCATCCAATCCCAGCTGACCAGAGGCGTTTAAACCCCAAGCCCAGAGGGTACCGTCAGTTTTACGAGCCAGAGAGTGCCTAAAACCAGCCGAAACACTAGCCCAAGAGGTCAAGGTACCGATTTGAACGGGGCTGGATTTGCTAACTACCGTGCCATCACCGAGTCGACCAGCATTACCAGAGCCCCACGCCCAAAGCGTACCATCGGTTTTGCGGGCAAGGGAATGGAGATAACCACCCGACACGCTGGCCCAAGTGGTAAGAGTCCCGATTTGCACTGGGCTAGATTTGCTGACCGCGGTGTCATCACCGAGTTGACCGGAAGTACCTAAACCCCAGGCCCAGAGAGTGGAACCACCGGCAGGGGGGGCGACAGACATCATTCTACCAGATACGCCAAACATATTTAGAGATAATAATCCTTTTAACTGTGAATAACGAAATGCTCCAACCCCCAGTTTTTTGATACAATGCAGACGGC
>CAYIMH010000056.1:0-4837 GCA_964364525.1 uncultured Candidatus Saccharibacteria bacterium
AGCCGTCTGCATTGTATCAAAAAACTGGGGGTTGGAGCATTTCATTATTCACAGTTATAGACGAAATACGCGACAATCGCAATGATAATCACCAACAAAACTGTTTTAAAATTTTTCATATCGAAAAGTTCTTGAGATCGTAGAGGGCGGCTTCTTCTTCGGTCGGACCCTCGTCTTCCTCGACGGTCGAAGTGCTGTCGTTCTGGTCTAGCTCCGGTTCGGTGACTGCTTCCTCCGGCGATAATTCTTCGGTAGCCGCCTCACCAATTATCCCCGCCTCGACCGCGGCCTCTAAATCAGTTTGCTCTTGCCGGAGCTCGCGCGGCGTCGCCGCTCGTTGTTTAGAAGCCAAGAGATCAAGAATGGTGTTCAAGTCGTCAGCGGAGAAGAAATCTATCGTCACTTTGCCCCCCACCTCCTTACGCTCCACGCGCACGCGCGTGCCCAATTTCTCAGTCAATTGTTGTTCGATCTCGATGATCTGCGGATCAATTAGGGTCTCGCGCTTGCGCACCTTGTCGTAAGCGATGCGACGCGAGATGGATTCCGCCTCGCGCACCGTCAACCTCTTGACCATGATCTCCTGGAAGAAGGTCATCTGCTCCTCGGGCCGCGCCGCCACCATGAGAAGCGGCCGAGTGTGGCCCTCATTGATCTTGCCCTCAACCAGAGCTTGGAGCATCACTTCCGGCAGGGCGGCAATGCGGATGGTGTTGGAGACATACTCGCGGCTCTTACCCACCCGCTTGGCAATCTCGTGGTGCTTAAGACCGAAGACTTCTGACAATTGCTGGAAGGCCTTGGCCCGATCGACCGGATTGAGATCCTCGCGCTGGAGATTCTCGATAATGGCCATTTCCAATTTCAATTTGTCGGAATCCTCGCCCTCCTTGATCATTGCCGGCACTTGAGAAATCCCCGCTAATTGCGCCGCGCGCCAACGGCGCTCACCAGCAATCAGCTCGTACTCCACGGCGATCCCGCCGTCCTCGCGTTCCACTTCCTTCCGCGTAACCACTAAGGGCTGAAGCACGCCGTATTGACGGATGGAATCAGCCAACGCTCGCAATTTGTCTTGATCAAAATCGTGGCGCGGCTGGAAGGGATTGGGGCGGATTTTATCCACCTCAATCCAGAAGATAGCATTAGCGCGAGTCTCGGACATGAGTATAGTTTAACATAAAAAAATCAGTAGCGAAAAACAAAATGCCGGAGGAGGGACTTGAACCCTCAAGCCTTGCGGCACACGATTTTGAGTCGTGCGTGTATGCCATTCCACCACTCCGGCCCATTTTACTGGCACTGTCGGAATTTTAGAGTAAATTTGGCAAAAAAGCAAAAAATGCTAAGCTGTAGCAAGAAAGGAGGTCTTTGAGTGAACAAAAAGAGAAAAGACTATGATCACCAAGCGCGCAAATTTGGCACTTGTGGCCAGTGTGAGCACAATAAATTCCTCAAATACTGGCTGGAGAAAAAGGTGGGGCATTGGGTTAAAATTTGCGGCGTCTGTTATCGTCGCGTCTGTAACTTAGAAAAATGCCGTCTGTGTAGTCGCACCAGGCCGGTTGCCTATCGCCTCCAAACCAAAACTGGCCAACCGGCTCCAATCTGCGTCAATTGTTATAAGACTGACGTCCGTCGAGCCACTTGCGCGACCTGTGGTGAGGACAAAAGTATCAGGCTAAAAATCGGCGGCCTGGCCTTCTGCCCCAATTGTCACCGCCAGGGTAAGCACCTTGCCTTCCTCTCCCAACCCTAACCCAACCATTATTGTCGCTGGTTGGGTTTTTGTTTTGACAAAATTCTGTTAGAATGTTTTTTGTTAACGTCCTTGTAGTTCAATGGATAGAATATCTCCCTCCGAAGGAGACGATACGGGTTCGATTCCTGTCAAGGACAGTGATTGGTACAAAAATCAAAATCTTAGTCATCGTCGGGCCGACGGCGTCAGGGAAAAGCGCGTTGGCGGTAAAATTAGCGAAGGAGTTTGGGGGCGAAATAATTTCTGCCGACTCGCGGCAGGTTTATCGGGGGCTAGATATCGGCACGGGGAAAATTACTAAGCGGGAAATGGGCGGTGTTCCACACCACCTGCTCGACGTGGTTAAATTGTCTAATGATAGACGACGGCAATTCAACGTGGCGCAGTATCAGAAATTGGCGCGAGAGAAAATCGCCGAAATTAGTACGCGCGGCAAATTGCCCATCGTCTGTGGCGGTACCGGTCTCTATATTCAAGCGGCGCTGGGTGAGCTCGCCATCCCCGCCATACCACCAAATTTAAAATTAAGAAAAAGGCTGGAAAAATTAAGCACGGAAAAATTATTTAAAAAACTGCAAAAACTTGACCCCATCCGAGCCGCCGCCATTGACCGGCATAATCCCCGCCGCTTGGTGCGCGCAATTGAAATAGCTAAAGGCCGCTCTAACATAAGTTTAACGGTCGTTAAAGATGTGTTAGATTTTGATCCTCTTTTTATCGGCCTTAGGTTATCGCCAGAAGAATTGCGGCAGAGAATTCATCGTCGATTGTTGAAACGAGTAAAGCGGGGCCTGATTGTTGAAGTTAAGAATTTACACGATAAGCAAAAAATCTCTTGGCGACGGTTGGAGGAACTGGGATTGGAATATCGTTATCTGACGAGACTTCTGCGAGAAAAGAATCGCCCCACCCCCGCCCTCCCCAAAGGAGAGGGAGAAAGAAATTCGATTGCCCCCTCCCCTTCGGGGAGGGGGGTGGGGGGTGGGGTTTTAGGGCAATTAGAAACCGCCATCTGGCATTACGCTAAACGGCAAATGACTTGGTTCAAACGAGACCGGCGGATTCACTGGTTACCGAACGCCCGCGCCATAAGCGAGTTGATGCCAAAAATAGAAGCGTGGAGGTCCCGACCGAAAAGAGACAATACTGGCACCAAGCATTGATCACAAGACCTTGCAGGTAGACGAAATAAAGTGACGCCAAAAAGCCGGTAATGGGGACATATCTAAGAACCTTGGCCCCCCAACGCCAATCCTCCACCAAATAAAGCAATGCCGCGAGAAAAATAATGAAATAATAAATCGCCCCCACCAAAGCCACGGGCAAGAAACCAAACCAGGTGGCATATTCGCTCGTGGTCACCACATTACAGCCCGCCAACAAGCAGGGCGGGATAATCCCAAGATAATGATTGATCGCCAGATAAGTCGCATCGGCAAATCCGAGAAAGCTGACAATGATGAAAAACCAGATAAGTCGTTTACTGATTTTGGACATTAGTGCTAGTGGCCACGGTCGTCGTCGCTGATCCAGAGTCGCTGATTGCCTGTCTAACCAAATCAGCAAAGGCTTCATAACTCTTGGGGTTAGCGATCCGCCGACCATTCAAGAAAAAGGCGGGTGTTCCATCCACCTTGGCGAGCAAGCCATTTTGATAATCGGCTTCGACCGCCGCCCTGGTC
Organism: uncultured Candidatus Saccharibacteria bacterium; assembly: GCA_964364525.1. Lineage (GTDB taxonomy): Bacteria > Patescibacteriota > Minisyncoccia > Phycocordibacterales > JACOZG01 > JAYEGE01. Next base: position 3,445 of record CAYIMH010000056.1, read on the forward strand.
AAACTACTATTCAGATCGCGCTTAAACTTAACGGCATCCAACTTGAGCTCGTCGGCATAATCAGCAAAAATGGTTTTAGCATTGAGGCGCTCGGCCCAATCAGCCTGTTTCTTGAAGAGGAGATCGTGCATCTCCCAAAACTTCCCTTGGCGACCGGCAGCCTCGGCCGACCGCGCGGCCCATTCAGCGTTCAGGTGAGTCTGGCGGAGCGGGAAGTGGCGATAAATAACAGCCAGATCGTTAGGAAAATCTTGCAATAATTTCTGAACCATCGGCTCGTAGAAACTACAGGCCGGACACTGGAAATCGCTATACTCCAGCAAAATCGCCTTAGCTTCAGCTGGTCCCCGCCGCCAATCGTCAACGGCTATCTCCGTGCCTTGTCCATTAGTCGGTCCGGAGACATTGGGCGGACGAGTTGCCACTCGATAGAGACCGTAAACGGCGGCGGCGATGACTAAAAGAATTAGGAGCCACCAACCAAAGCGGCCACGCTTAGCACTCCGCACCACCACCTCCTGCTTGGCGCGCTTTTTCTCCCGCTTCAAACGACGGCGTTCGCGCTTGGTCAAAGGCACACCGGCCGCTTGGTCAGCAACTTCGTTCCCGTTGTTGAAATCGGAATTGGACATGGGGTTATCCACGAGCGGGTCCACCCCGACTCGAACGGGGAACTACGGTTTTGGAGACCGTCGTTTTACCATTGAAACTATAGACCCTGGTCATAAAATTATTTTTTCGCCTCCTTGTGAATCGTGCGCTTCTTACACCACCGGCAAAACTTCTGCAACTCAATCTTGCGCTCAACGCGCTTGCGATTCTTGCGGCTCCAATAGTTAATCCGCTTGCAATTCTTGCAAGTAAGCTTGATTAAGTGGTCTTGGGACATGGTCTATAGCCTAATATATTAGCGGAACAAAAACAAGTACGCCGCCCCGCCCACCAACAGAGCGAAAGCCAGAGTACGCGCGCCCGTCCCCGACCCATAAAAGGCTACCAAAGCGCCCAGCGCCACAATCAACCCCAATAACGGCCAAAGGAAATCACGCATGATGTCATTTTAACAGATTCCGACTCTCAAACAAAAAAGCGCCGTACCCGTAGGTGCCGGCGCCAAGCCCCCAAACCCAGTCAATGCGTCTCGACGGGCACTTCTGCCTTGTCGGCCTTTTGCCTCTGTGCTTCCGCCGCCTCGATTTCCTGCATTTCCTGCTTCTGTTGGAGCAGATCGGCTTTCACTTTGTGAACTTCTTGCGCCCACGCTTCAGCCCAGTAGAAAGGGAAATTGGAGGACGCGTCAAGCTCGGCGATGATATCGTCGTGACCTTTGGGGATTTTGGTTTAATAGCACAAACGGGAGGCTAATTACCTTCTTTTCCTTCCAATATCTCTC
>CAYIMH010000057.1:0-4733 GCA_964364525.1 uncultured Candidatus Saccharibacteria bacterium
TGCCGTTGGGGTGCGAGTCGGAGAAGCTCAGGTCAGCGGCGTTGACGGCGGCGACGGAGATCGGATCAGCGGGTTTTGCGTTGTGACGATCGAAACATTTTTCAAGATCGTCATCGCTCATGTAACCGGGTCGAGTATACTCCCAAGGTTCTGGTCTGAAGAACACAACCTCGACTTCCTCGCCGTCACCTTGGGGCATCTCGTCCACGACCTTGCGGTCCGTGTACCGCACGCAGCCAGTGGCTTCGATCGCCTCTTGCTGAGAGCGACCACGATGCACTTTGACCTTGCGGACGATGAGATTCGAGACCGCTTCAGCGCGTTCGCGGAAGGGAGTGAACATCATCATTCCGAGATTCTCGACGCCGAGAACCTGTTGAGCGACGTCCGAGGTGATCTCGTGGCGATGCTTACGCATCGCGTCGCGGAGTTTGTTGACGGCGTTTTCGATTTGGCCGTCAGTCATTTCGGTTGCAGTCATGATCTGTGTCATGGTGTCATCCTTTCTTAATCTAGGCCCAAGCAATGGACCAAACTAAGTTCCTGCGGGTTGGTCAACGCCTCCCAATCTCAAAGAACTCTGTTAGTAGTATACACCCATCTGTCTCTCCTTGTCAATAGCATGGGGGGATATGATCTTACCTTCTTGCCCGAAGACTGCATTTGGGCCTTCAGAAGAATCGATATTATCATAAATATAGAGTAAGACCAAAAATCCCGTCAAGCCTTTCCGGCCCGACGGGATTTTGAGCTAAAACTGCCTTAATTTATTGGTGATGATGGTTGGCCATGTCCTGATGCCATTTATCCCAGAATTTAGCCGCCACTTCTTTGCCACCGAGTCCGAAGGCTAGACCGCCAGCCAGCGCCAACATCGCCACCAAGCCAGTAAAGAGCGTCTGGAGCAAGGCCACCGCCACGCCCAATTGCAAGAGGGCGGCAATAATGGCGAAGAGCCAGACCGCCCAGCGAGTAACGTTGCCAAGGAAATTGGCCGAGTGAATCTCCGCCGCCCGCGCCGAGCCGATCACCACCCGACGCAGAGCATCGGCAATAACCGTCGCCACCAAAAGAATTAGGGTAGCGGCAATAACATTGGGCAGATAACCAATAACGATATTCTTTAGAAAATCAGTTACCACACTAAGACCCAGGACCTCCATCGAGGCCATCAAGAAGACGATGATGATGAACCACTTAACCAAGCCGCCCAAAAAAGCGCCAGAATTGAGGGACATATTGGCCCGCTCCAGCGCTCTATCGAAACCGATGCCCTTCAAGAGATTATCAATCTTGAGCGAGCGAATCAGCTGATCAACCCAACGACCCAACACCGACCCCACTAACCAACCGAGAAGGAAGATAACAATCGCGATAAACAGATTGGGAATGAAGGAAACCGCCGCCCGCCACAAATCCTGGAAAGACGAGGTGAGCACTAGACTCCAAGTATCTAACAACATAAGTATTAAATTTAGCTAATAAAGGTCGACCCTAATTATTTTAATAAGACCACCCTCTAATTTTAGCACCCCTTCGCCCGATCTGATTGCCGGAGATGTGGATAACAATCTGCCGGCCGTTGGGGACCAGTTCAGATGCCAATCTTGTCAACCACGATCTCGTGGGGATAATCGAGCACATCACGCAAGAACTTGTCACAGGCATTGAGGCGATATTTGAAGTCAGCGCTGTCTAAAACGGCATAATTAAGCTCCCGGCCGATCTCGGCCTCAAATTTCTTGATCAGGCGGTCTATGGCCCCGCGTTTAAGGTTATTACCGACAATCAGAATATCCACCCGACCATCCTCGACATCGTCAATAAAGACGCCCGAGAGAATAAGAGCCTGCAGGCGCCCGCAGGCACCTATCTTCTTGGCCAATTCCCGTTTGTGACTGATCAGGTTATTCTTGAGCAAATTCTTAAGTTGGGTCCCAAAGGGAAAGGATCTGTCCAATTGCCAAAGAACCATCTTGCCTTGGTGGCCCTTATGGAGCAAACCTAGCTGGGCCAGGCCGTTTAATTCCTTAACCGTGGTTAAAGGGGTGGTTTTGGCCCGTTTGATCACCTCGTCAGTTTTGAGAACAAATTCCTGATTAAGCAGGAATAGCCTCATTATCTTGACCTTGGCATTACTACCAAACAATTTGGCCAGGACATCCATGACCTTTATTATAGCACGAATTTTATTCTATTTCAGCTCAGCTTCGCCCCCCGCCTCGGTAATCTGCTTCTTGATCGCCTCGGCCTCCTCCTTCTTGGCACCCTCCTTCAGCATAGACGGCGCCGCGTCTACCAAGTCCTTGGCCTCCTTTAATCCCAGACCCAACACCTCCTTAACTATCTTAATAATGGCGATCTTGTTGGCGCCAGCCGACTTCAGCATCACGGTGAAGCTATCTTTCTCCTCCTCGCCAGTTCCAGCGGCCGCCGTACCGCCACCAGACATGACTACCGCCTGCGCCGAAACACCAAATTTCTCCTCTAAAACCTTAACCAACTGATTGAGCTCGAGTACGCTTAAACCTTCAATTTTGTCTATCAGATCTTTGAATTTATCCATTGTTAGATTTTAATTTACTAATTTCATTCAGACCCACCACAAAGCACTGGAGCGGCGACTGGAGAATATAGACCAATTTGCCATACAACTCCTCGCGACCAGGAATCGTCGCCACCTCTAGCATCATCTCTGCCCCCACGTATTTACCTTCGAAGACACCGCCCAAAATCTTAAGACTATCCTTAACTTTCCGACTAAACTCGTACACGCTCTTAGCCGGAGTCAGAGAATCTTCGCCGTAAGCCAGAGCTACCTCCCCGCCAAGCTCTGGTAACTCGCCCTCCCAAGCACCGCCCGCGAGCGCCCGACGAATCAAGGTCTTCTTGGCCACGGTCAAGCCAACAGCCTTGCCCCGTAGCTCTTTCCGCAAAGCCGTAGCGTCAGCCACCTTGAGACCGTGGAAATTGACGAAGACAATTGACTTAGCGCTTTCTAGGCCCCGTTTGAGCTTGGCCACAATATCTACTTTTTTTTGTTTGGTTATCGCCATAATAATTATTGACGGAAATAAAATACGACCTTTACAGCCGTTAAAACGCCTCGGCGGGACTTATTGATGCCCGCTGTCTTTGGCTGTTAAAATAAGCCTAGCATTAGCGACTAAAGAAATCAAGCAAGAGGGTACTGCCGAGCCCAATCAACACCAGCACGATAAAGCCGAGCGTCATCTGCCAAAAAGTGCGGTCAAAATATTGTCCCATAATTTTTAATAACTGATCTGATCCACTAATTTGCCCGCCGCATCGTAAAGACTAATCGTCTCGCGATTCTCGGCCCATAATTCCCAGGTCCGATTCAAGAAGATCCGCCACTCATCGCCGTAGAAGTCAGGATCGGTCTGATGCCAAACCAAGCATCGATCGTAACTGAAGTGATCAAGCAAATAAGCGCGACAAGTAGAAGGAAGGGCGTAGCGACGCCCATCAAGCAAATCGTAGCCTTCGCTATCGCGGGTAAATTTTGGCGTATGGCAAGCACTATAGCGACGGACAAAATCATAACAATCATCGCTTAGATTATTAACTCCCGACTCCTCGTCGGGCCGCGGACATTGGCGCGGCAAGGTCGGGCTCATCCGGAAATCTCGCACCTCTTCCGCCAAATAACCAATGCAGGCGTTGGTTTGGAAATTAACATTAGCCGGCCATTGACTGGTGCTTGGTGGTCGGCCAGTGGTAATAGTGGCGCTCCCGCCAGGCAATAGATTAATCGCTCCCATTGTCGCTCCGGCCCATTGTTTAGAGAATAATTTGGCCGCCGTGGGGATCAGAACCACCTCGGGTCGAGACCGCCGCTCTGCGCCATTAATGAGCATCCAGCCGGTAATGTTAATTGACTCGTCGCGACTACGATTGCTGATAATTATATACTCCTTATTGGAACTGGACTCACTGCGCGCATTGCCCTGACTCAAGACTACCTTGTTTCGCCAAGGCGAAGTATCGGCGGGCAAATCGGCGGAGTTGTCGGTCTTGGCCGCTGTCCCGCCAGAGTCAGCACGACTAGAAGCGCGGTAGAAACTGCCGCTTGGCGCTGAAGACAGCGGATCGGGAATAAATGGCTCGCCATCCTCTCGGGCGAAATGTTTCGGCCCGCCGCCAAAAACCCAAGCCAGCCACAGCCCAGCAATAATCAAGATGAACCAAACTAAATCTCTCGTGGCATTATTGCCCTCGGCCATATGCTGATAATTGTAGCACGGGACAAGTTTTCAGACACACAAAAACCCCTCCGACCTAGGTCGGAGGGGTTTTGCTAGCTCTCCGATCCAATATCGGAGCACAAGTTAGCTATTAACTAATTTTGGTCAGCTCGTTCGAGATACACATCGACGTTTAAGGCAGACATGCCATTAAACTTGGTGTCAATGTAGCGCTCCGTCAAGCCACTGGTATCATCATCGAAGTAAATCCTAGTAACCTTGAAGTTCTTCGTGCCGACACCACCATTTTGGTTGTTCAACTGACCAACGAGGGTGAACTCTCTGGTAACACCATCGGGGATGATCCAGTGAGTGCCATCAACGTCACCGCTATAAGAACCGGCGCCGGTGATATTGGTAATAGCGTTACCAGAAGCAGAAGTGGTAGCGGTGGAACTAGTAGCTAAAGCCGTGGTCACCGTATCGCTAATGTAGAGAGCGCCACCCGTTGCCTTAATGCTGAAC
>CAYIMH010000058.1:0-4687 GCA_964364525.1 uncultured Candidatus Saccharibacteria bacterium
TTTATAAAATCTCCAAACCGGCGGCGTGGCTTCTGGTGCCATATATTCTTTGGGTAAGCTTTGCGATGTATTTGAACTACGCCATCTGGGTATTAAATTAATTATTTGCTAAAATGCATATATGAAAGGTTACATAACAAACATAGAAAAGCTTTCGCTTGAAAACGACAATTTCCGTAAGGTCTTATACACCGGCAAAAATAGCCAGCTTGTCCTGATGTCACTGCTTGCCAGAGAAGAAATCGGCGAAGAGGTGCATGACGTTGATCAATTCCTGCGTGTAGAAAAAGGTACTGGTACAGCGATTTTGAGTGATGTCTCTCACGACATTGCCGATGGCAGTGTGATCATCGTGCCTGCCGGCACCAAGCACAACATTATCAATACCGGTACCGATGAGATGAAGCTCTATACCCTCTACATGCCACCGCATCACCGCGACGGCGTTGTGCATAAGACCAAGGCCGAAGCGGAAGCCGACGTGGAGCACTTTGACGGCAAAACTACAGAGTAATTTATGAACTTATCGAGCGCATCACAACTTATTAATCTCAAGAATAAAACTGCCGTTGTCACCGGTGGTGCCATGGGTATCGGTTTTGGCATTGCGTATCGGCTGGCCGAAGCCGGAGCAAATGTCGTTATCGCCGATCTCAATGAGGAAGTGGGCAATAAAGCGGTAAAAGAATTAACTGCCAATGGTTTTAAAGCGACGTTTATAAAAACCGATGTCGCAAGTGAAGATGATGTGAAGCAAGCAACTGATTTTGCGGTAAAGACTTACGGCGGCATCGATATTCTCGTGAACAACGCCGGTATCTATCCGATCGTTCCGGTTATGCAAATGTCTCCGGCAGATTTTGAAAAAATATTGGCGGTAAATCTCAAAAGTGTTTTTCTTTTTACTAAAGCGGCGGGAGATGTGATGATCAAGCAGGATCGTGGTGGAAAAATTATCAATATTACATCGATCGATGCACTGCATCCCTCGTCTGTTGGTTTGGCAGTTTACGATGCATCCAAACACGGTCTTTGGGGGTTCACCAAAAACACCGCTCTAGAACTTGCGTCACACAATATTCAGGTAAACGCCATTGCTCCGGGGGGTATCAATACGCCGGGTGCCGGAGCCGGTGCGCCAAAGACACCGCAGATTGAAGCTATTCAAAAGAAATTTATGGAAAAGATTCCGATGAAGCGTATGGGTGAGCCGGATGATATCGGCAAAGTCGCTTTATTTCTTGCTTCCGATCTTTCAAGCTACATGACTGGTGCGCAGATCGTCGTCGACGGAGGTGTACTGCTATCATAATTGCTTAATTAAGCAAGTGTGTTGGCGGTAATATCGTCGTCCAGTCTATAATATTGACAATACCCTAGGGGGGTATATAATGGGGGAATGAAAGAGATTAAGACCAAGCTGGTGCGGCGGCTCAAGATTATTGAGGGGCAGGTGCGTGGTCTTGAGGAGATGCTGGCGCGTGATGCTTATTGCGTTGACGTGATTACCCAGACCTCTGCGATCAAGCGAGCGCTCTCGGGTGTGGAGGATGTGTTGTTGGAGAATCACTTGGGTACCTGCGTTGTTGATCAGATTAAGGAAGGCCAAGAGGGGACGGCCATCGGCGAGATATTGAAAGTCTATCGGTTGAAAAGAAAATAGGTAGATACCTTTACAAATAAGGCATACGAATAAATTTATGATTCACACCAAGACTTATCGGGTTAAAGGCATGCACTGCGCTTCCTGCGCGGCGATTATCGAGAAAACCTTGAAGAAAACTTCGGGCGTGCAATCGGCGGAAGTCAATTATGGCACCGAGACCGCTAAAATTGCTTACGATGAGGCGGCGACCGGTCCGGAACAATTGTCGAAGCAGATCGAGCATCTTGGTTACACGCTGGCTGCGGCCGAAACCGATCACTCTCTCCACTCGGATCATGATGGCCCCACGGCGAGTGAGATGGGGATGAGCGCTGAAGAGCACGCCGCCCACACCGGTATTGGTCAGTCGAAGAAGGAAAAATTAGCCGAAATTGCCGCGATGAGGAGGAAGATTATGGTCGCCATCCCCCTCGCTATTATTAGCATCTTGGTCATGGGCTCCAGTATTTTGGCGCAATTTGCGCTGGTGCCGGAAAAGCCGGCGACGCTAGGAAAATTTTTCCAGTATCTCTTGCCGCTTATGGCCACCTATATGTTGTTCATTGTTGGTCAGCCGTATTTGCTCGGCGTCTACCGTTTCCTCCGCTATGGGAAGGCGAATATGGATACTTTGATCGGCATTGGCACCGCGATGGCTTTTGTTTACAGCGTAGTCATTAGTATTTTTGGAACCGAGCTCGCGCCTTTTATCAATGTTAAAGATATTTATTTTGATGTGACGATCATCGTCATCGCTTTCATTACTCTCGGCAAATATCTGGAGGCGCGCTCGAAATTGAAGACCGGCGACGCGATTGAGAAATTGCTCGGCTTGCAGGCCAAGACCGCCCTAATAGTCCGCGATGGTCGTGAACAAGAAGTGAGTATTGATAAAGTGACCCACGGTGACTTGGTAATCATCAAACCGGGAGCCAAAATTCCGGTGGACGGAGTGATTACCGAGGGCGCTTCTTTCATCGACGAGGCGATGGTCACCGGCGAACCGATGCCGGTGGAGAAGCGGGTGGGTGACGCGGTAGTGGCGGGGACGATCAATACCACCGGCAGTTTCACTTTTAAGGCGACTAAAGTGGGAGCCGAGACGATGCTCGCCAATATCGTCAGGATGGTGGCCGAGGCCCAAGGGAGCAAGGCGCCGATCCAAGCCCTAGCCGATAAAATTTCGGCGGTCTTCGTGCCGATCGTTCTGGTGTTGTCGCTCGTCGCTCTCGCCTCCTGGCTAATCATCGGCACTTCTTTTCTGGGTTTTTCAACCGCCTTGTCTTATGGTCTGGTGTCTTTTGTCGGCATTTTAGTAATCGCTTGTCCCTGCGCTCTGGGGCTAGCCACGCCTACGGCAATTATTGTGGGCGTGGGCAAGGGCGCGCACGAAGGAATTCTGATCAAGGACGCGGCGACGCTGGAGAAGCTCCACCTGGTGGATGTCGTGGTGGTCGATAAGACCGGCACTATCACTCGAGGCAAACCAGAGCTGATTTCAATTCAAAATTTCTCAACGGGAAAAGGTCAGACCTTAAGTATTTCAGAAAGGTTTGACCTTGAGGAGCCGAATAAAAAACTCATTTCCATTCTCGCCTCATTGGAAAATAGATCCGAGCACCCGATTGCCCACGCGGTTAGTGCTTACGCCAAGGCCGAGAACATTGAATTGCTGGCCGTCGATAATTTTCAAGCTATCAAGGGTCAGGGCTTGAACGGAATAATTGCCGGAGTGGAATATTTTGCTGGCAACCTTAAATTGATGCAGAGCCTCAATCTGGCCGTTGATCTCAAACTCATCGAACAAGAAACGGTGGCGGGTAAAACGCCGGTAATTCTAGCTCGTCGCGGAGAGGTCCTGGGTGTGGCGCTGGTGGCGGACGCAATTAAACCGGAGGCGGTCGAGGCGGTGGCTAATCTGCACCGACTTGGCATTAAGGTGGTGATGTTGACGGGGGATGACAAAAATACCGCCGCCCATATTGCCAAGCAGGTGGGGATTGACGAAGTGGTGGCCGAAGTTTTGCCAGCGGATAAATTAAATAAAATCAAAGAGTTGCAAACGGCGGGTAAAGTCGTGGCCATGGCTGGAGATGGCGTGAATGATGCTCCGGCTCTCGCTCAAGCGGACGTGGGTATCGCTATGGCCACGGGCACGGATGTAGCGATTGAGTCGGCAGGCATCACCTTACTTAACGGCGATATTTCTAAGCTGGTGAAGGCGATCAAGCTCTCCAAGATCACAATGCGCGGCATTAAGCAGAATTTGTTTTGGGCCTTCTTTTACAACATTGTCGGTATCCCTTTGGCGGGCGGCTTGTTTTATCCGATTTTTGGCTGGTTGCTCTCGCCGGTTTTTGCCGGCTTTGCCATGGCCGCCTCCAGCGTCTCGGTGGTTGGCAACTCCTTGCGTCTCAAGGGTAAAAAGTTGTAGAATGAGGCACTAGATGATTATGTCGTCTCTATCTAAAAATATCATTGCTCTACTGGTCATCGCGTCATTTTTAATGGTGGCGTTCTTTAGTTTGACCACCATGACGTACGATGCCAGTGGTCGCATGACTAGCGATTGCCCGTTCTCTGGTCCAGGAGTGTTTCTTTGCCCGCAGAATTTATTGGCCGCCACGGCCCATCATCTCACGGCTTATCACGCGTTTTTCAATGTGCCTATTGGTGCCAGCCTGACAGTGGCGCTCGGGGCGCTCGTGCTACTGGCCTTGGTTTTGTTTTCTCGGTCGCTCGATCCGCCTTGGCCTGAATTGCTTTTGCTTGCCAATCAGCCTGACGCTCTATCGCCGGTTCCGCTCCGTGATTATAGAATTACCAGTTGGTTGGCGTTGTTGGAAAATAGTCCCACTTTGCGCCAGAGCACATAAAAAGCTAACCGCTTTTTATGTGCTCAAACTCGCGTTTCAGCGCGGGTTTTGTCTCTGTCCGATTACTTAATCAATTACTTAATCAAATTAACTCAAAATCATGACTAGTAAAAATATAATCATCTTCTTTCTCGTTTTGCTCGGCCTCTTCGGTCTAATGTGGTGG
>CAYIMH010000059.1:0-4645 GCA_964364525.1 uncultured Candidatus Saccharibacteria bacterium
GAAAGCTCGTCTCACGGCGTAGAGCAATTTCTGCCCAAATTTGGTTGGCGGCTTTAGTGGGTTCCAATGTCGCGGTTGTCTCAAGAGAGCCTCTTGGAGACCAGAAGTCTCGTCGAGTTTGAGCGGCGGACCACCATAAGCCAGCGAATTGTAGCCAAAACACTTTTTTTCAAGTCGATGGCCATTCTCCGGATCAGGTCTATATCTCATAGCATATTACTCCTCCGCAGATTGAAGTGAAAAGATCTAAACAACGACGCTCCCCATACCATATCACCCTAGGGGCCAATCGGTCAAATCAGTTCCAGTTTTTGGCCATCGGTCTTGAATTTAATATTGCCGCGCTCGCTGGTTGGCAAGATTTTTATTTTTAATTTTTCCAGCGCGGCGATAACTTCGGCGTGCGGGTGACCATAGCGATTATCCTTGCCAGCCGAGATCACTGCGTACTCCGGATTGACCAGCGCCAAGTAATCTGGACCACTGGAAGTCCGCGAGCCGTGGTGGCCATTCTTCAAGACAGTGGAGTGGAGCCGCTCGCCATCAAGTGTCATTAAATATCGCTCGATGGCCACGGGTGAGTCGCCGGTCAGCATAAAAGATTGCTGATCATAAACCAGTCGAGCCACGATCGAAGCGGTATTAGTTTCCCAACCAGTCGGATCGCGATCAGGAAACAGAACATCTAAGTACACCTCGTCTCTACTGGTCCTTGATCCCTGATCCCTATTCCCCCTTGTCAAAATAATCCTCATCCCCCGACGCGCGAGAGTCTTAGTTAATTGCTTCGTCGCTACTTGCTCCCCCACCACTCGCTCCAATTCTTGATAGACACCGGTATCGCTCGTTACGCCCGGCTCCATAAAATTACTCACCGTGTAGCGCCGCAAGACTTCCGGCAAGCCGCCGATATGATCGGCGTCGGGATGCGTGGCCAGTACTAAGTCGAGTGATCTATCATACCAAGGCATCACCGCACCAAGTTGACGCAAGACCGCCTGGCCCGGTCCGCCATCCACCAACACCTGATTGCCGTTCGGCGCCTCGATGAAAATGGCGTCGCCCTGACCGATATCAAGAAAAGCCACCGTCATCACGCCATGCCGATCTTCTCTCGCTGCCGCCGACCATACCAACACATTGCCGATGATTAAAACGAGGACGAACAGCCAAGCAATTTTCCACCGGCGAGACATAATGTTGATTAGGATAACACAAGGCGCCCCACCCAACCCTCCCCCAAGGGGAGGGCACCAAAACACAATAACCACTTCCCCTCTCCTTTGGGGAGGGGCCAGGGGTGGGGTGGGATTTTGACCAAACAAAACAAAGCCCCGTCATCTGCACATGCAGACGCGGGGCCTAGAACTCATCGAGCGTTCCATGGAAGTAGGGGCGGGGGGAGTGGGTCGTGGGCGCTATTGTCTTCTGTCCTCTCTCTGACCTCGCCCGTCTCCTTGTTCCGTTCAAAAAAACTCCTCGTGGTGGTTACCGTGTCCCCCTTGCGCTCATAACTGACTCTTTCGCGTAAAGGACTTCCGACCTGTTCCCACTTGCTTTCTTTGGCCATCGTTATAATTCTCCTTTCTTCCAGACTTGTGTCTGGCTAGGAATTTGATGGTTCCAACGATACGTTGGTTTACCGGTACTGTCTATCTACTCTCAAGTAGAGCAAACTACTGTGCGATTGTCAAGGGGCGGAAAAGTGGCTAGAAATAGGGGCGTAACGCCCCACCCCCCTCCCCAAAGGGGAGGGTGACCACCGGCGTGATACTATGGTGAAGCCAAACATTAACCAGCAGTTGCCCCCTCTCCTTCGGGGAGGGGGGTGGGGGTGGGGTTATGAGCACGCATGATCCAATAAATAATTATCAAATAGCTAATTACCACCGCCCACCAAGGAAAGCTGGGGATGGTGACGGCGGTGCCGGGAATATTAGCGAAGAATTTGACGACTAAGAGTTGATAGGAGAGCAGGCCGTGAGCAAGGAGAGCAACCGGCCAAGCAAGCCAGGTGGCAACAAAAGCGAGAAAACCGGAGAAGAAACCCAGCGCCATGGTGGCCGGTATGGTCAGAAGAATAAGCAAATTGACCGGCAGGGCAACGAGGGAGAGCAAACCCATCTTGTAGAGAATCCAAGGCAGGACGGTGAGCTGGGCGGCGATGGTGCTCGCGGCCATGGCCCGCAGACCGAATTTCTCCGGGCACCACCAGAGCCAGCGCAGAACCGGCGGCGAAAGATAAATGAGTCCGAGAGTGGCCAAGAAGGATAATTGGAAACTGATGTCGGAAACTAAGATCTGCGGCTTGATCAAGATCATAATCAGAGCGGCCAAGAGAAGGGCCACCGTAACATCGTAAATCCGACCAGTAACCCGACCAAGAAGAGCGATCAGGGCCATAATGGAAGCGCGGATTATCGTCGCTCCGCCGCCAGTCATGATGGCAAAGAGAATAATACTCAAGGCTCCGAGGCCAACGGGGAGCAGGAGCGGCGAACGCCCGGGGATAAGAGGCAGGAAGCGGAAAATTCGGCTCAAACTCTCGGCAATAATGGTGACATTGTAGCCGGAGAGCACCACAATATGCGAGACGCCGGCCACGCGGAAACGCTCTAGCCAATCGGTACCAAGCGATTGTTTGGCGCCGACAGTGAGACCGGCCAAGAGGGAGCTCTCCGGCTCGGGCAAGATCAAATTAATTTTATTCAAGAAAGCATTCTTGACGGCTAACAATTTAGCCTTCAGCCAATGGCCCTGCTCCCGACCCAATAATTTTATTTTCGGCTGAAATAATTGATAGTGGATATCGTCTTTGGCCAAATAATTAATATAATCAAAGGAGTCAAAATTCTCCGGCCGCAGGAGCTTACCGGATAGCTCCAAGTCGTCTCCGTAATGATAGGCGGGATAGGCCGGAACGGTGGCCAAAATTTTAAAATTTTTGTCGGCGACTTGGACCACCAACCGCGTTGACGTATCACGCCGATCCGGCTCCTCCATCACGACGCCCCGAAGTGTCACCACCTGATCAATCTGCGGGGCCAATTCCAAATAGCTCTGATCAAGGGTGAGCCAGAAACGGCCCAGGCCAAGCGCGAAAGTGATGAGGAAAATTGAAATGATGATTGGTCCGCTCGGCATAGACCTTTTTCCATCACTGACCATGAGGGAAATGATTCCAAAAGGTCCATACCGAGCTACCCCCAGCATTACTCCGCCCAAAATTATTAGAAAAATAAATAGCGGCCAGTCGGTAGACCACCAATTACCAAGAGCCACCCCCACCAAGAATCCCGCCACTCCGCTCAAAAATTTAGCCGACATTTTATCAACACCCGAACATTTTGCCCACTTCTTCGGGCGACTCGCGACGGCGGGCGACGCGGATCTCGCCGTTCTGGGCGATCAATTTGGCCGGCGAAGAGAGCAGGCAATGATGAGAGGCGAGCGAATCTTGATAAGCGCCGGTGTCGAGTAGGGCGACGTAGAGCTCCTCCACGTCGGCTAGGCGTGGCAGGAGAATATAACTGCCGCCGGCGGTGTACTTGTCGTCCGAGTCGCAGGAGGAACCGGCCAGCCAGACCTTGGCCAATTTCCTCGTCGTCATATTATTGACCGGCACCACGTGCCATTTCTGATGGATAGCCCAAGTGTCGATGAGGTCGTTCATGAAACTGCCGTCAATGACGTACCATTTATTCTTACCCTTATTATCCACCGTCTTCTCGGCCAAAATTTTGTAAATCGTGATTTGCGCCGGCGCTGCCACATAGCGCCCCCACTCGGTGATCAGATTAGGATGCTTCACGCCCAATTTATCGCATTGATCTTTGGCCGTCTTCACAATCTGGTGGATCAAATTCTTGGCGGAATAAAAATGTTTGCGCTTCTCGTAAGGCACACCGGCGCCACCGCCGATATCGAGCGTGTCGAGCTGGGGATTCTTCTCCCGCAATTTGGCATAGAGCTCAACGGCCCGCTTAAGTGGCTGGAGAATATTCTTAACCTGGGTGATCTGGCTGGAAATATGATAATGCAGAATCGAAAGATTGCGGATCTTACCAAGCGAGAGCAATTCATCTTCAGTGAAGCCGTAACGATTAAATTTCTTGTCCCAATAACTATTGATTTTCAGATCGAGATTAACCCGGATGCCCACCTCGCCCTTAAATTTAGCCATCCGCTCCAGCTCCACCGCGTCTTCAATAATCGGAATAACGGTTAAGCCGTCACCGCGCAATTCCTCAATCAATTCCATGTATTGCGCCGTCTTGGGACCATTGCAAATCACCCGAATTTTGCTATTAAACTTGTCCTGCTTGATCATCTTCTTCGCCAGATAGAGTTCGTTGGCCGAGGCTACGTCCAAGTTGGCGCCCTCGGCCACCGCCGGTAAAACAAATTCGCGGTTCTGATTGACCTTCATCGCATAATGGTAGAAAAATTTTCCCTTATAACCCAAGACCTTGATGTAGGCGTTGAAGGTCTCGATCATGTCGCGGACGCGATTCTCGATAATGGTGGGGAAAACAATCTCGGTGGAAGTGCCGTATTTCTTAACAATGTCAAAAATATTGTACTGATAATTCCCCTCCCGCACGATCAGCTCGCTGTCCTGACTGATGTCGAAGTTTTGAGTATT
>CAYIMH010000060.1:0-4603 GCA_964364525.1 uncultured Candidatus Saccharibacteria bacterium
GGGATACGTGAAGGCTGGGGCGAATTCGACGGAGGTGTCGGGATTGCCACGGACAGAGATGGACTCATAGTACTGATTACCAGTGACGGGATTAAATATCGAGGCCAAATCGTACGGCCTATTGCCTCTAACTGAAAAACTGTGCTCGACCACTCGTTGCCAGTTGCCTGCCTGATCGAAACCCCGAAGCTCATCTCTCGGCATCCCGCTGACGCAAAACGGGCCTTCGACCGGATCTGGCAGACTAGAAGAACACTCCAGACGACGCAGATTGAGGCCAAGAAGATCCCGGCGAACAACATCTGTGTCTTTCTGTTGCACACTAACCTGGCCTAGTTGTCCGGGCATCACCGACCAATAAGACATGACATTGCTATATGAATTGATACTGCAACCACTATCGCCACCGTAACATTGGCTGGTAAAAACCGCCGCCTTAGTACCGAGGGCGCTATAAATATTTGGGCCAAAAAGATTAGTGCAAGTGTCTGGCGGCGAAGAGGCGCCTGACCCGCCATTGCAACCCTCCAAGCCACCAGGCGTTTTACGTCCGATAATCGTGTGACTATCGTCAGCATACTCACCATAGATACCATCATCATATTGGGCCGGTACCGGCGGCTGATTGCAATTGAGATTATTAGTGGACAAGCCCAATGATGTCGAGATCCCTTTCACCTTGGCGCAACAGGCCGGGCTGACATAATTATTATTTTCTGGATAGAAGTAGATATTGTCGTAGCAAAGGGCGCCCAAAGATCCGTTCCGCGCGCCGTGAGCATCAATTAAAATGGTTTGCGCTTCCTTCAAACTAGAAAACAAGGCGGGTAGACGACAGGAAGGATTATCGACCCCATCAAGTAAAGAACCGCAATTAAAAGAGGCGGTGGAAGGAAAATTGTAGCCATAAAAATCCCTTAGATTTAGACCGATATTTTTGATTCCAGTGTAATTAGAAAGGGCACCGTTGTAATCTGGGCCAAACAAATAAACGACTTTGTTATTCGCCGGGGTCACCACACCGGCCCCATACCAGACTGGTGGCGTAGGAGTGGGGACCGCCGATGGGGCCGGCACTGGTGTTAACGGCACGATAATGGTCGGGGTCGATGGTTTTCTGGTCGTTGGGGGAGCCAATTGGGCTAAGCCGAAACGTTCACCAGACGGCAGAGGAGGTGAGGGGAGAATGAGGAGAAGCAAGAAGAAAGCCAGAGCCGTTAAAGCAATCACCAGAGTACTCGTAGAGTTAGAAGTCACTGGTGACATCATACGTCTACTGACGGGGTTGATCAAACGTGGCCGGTGAATAAGTGGAGGCCGGTTGGCAATGAAATTCTGAAAGACGATTTTAGAATCTCTTTTTGTTTGTATCGTTAACTAAACACTACCCCAGCCCGATCGCGATCGGGCTGGGGTAGTGTCAAAATTTTTAACTCAAAACATTACTTGGACTTAGAAAGCCAGGAAGCTCCACCATGACCGACTGGATTTAACCTGGGTCGAGTCTTCAGCGCTCACTCTAGTTTGACTAACAACAGACACCGGGATAAAGCCAAAAAGTTTTTTCGGATTGACCTTAGTAAAAGAGTACCAAACATTGTCACCCGCGGTTGTCAATTCAATCTGGTCGTAGCTGGTCATCCTCGTTGACGCCACCTGCGAAGCAGTTGATGGCAAGACCTTCAGCTCTTTTTTGTCGTCACCAATTTTGATTTTATCGCCACTGATTTCTAATTTGGTGTCGGTGCTTACTCTTGTTGACGGCGCGCCATTCTGACCACTCTCGCTAATCACCTTCTGACCAGAATTGCCCACCTCAATGCTAATCTGCGGTTTGCCTGCCAAATTACCACCGCCGCTGGCCGAGGTGCCGGCACTGATAATCACTTTGAAACCGCTAGCATCATCAGAGACGGTCTTGTTGGTCGAAGCGGAATCCTCAATCGTGATCTGGCCAGTGCCCAAAACGATTTTCTGGGTCGAAGCCGCGTCGTCATAATTCACCGTCGCCTTCAAACAAACCGGTTTGCCATTCTCATCCTTGCCCGGCTTATAGGGCGCGTCTTTAGGACAATTACCCGAGGCATCGGGAACAACAATGAAATTAGTTTGCCCCCCACCAGACGGCGCCACCTTAGGCCCATCACCACCAGAAAAGCTAGCGCCACTGCCACCACTATTACTACCCAGCTTCAAACACGCCCTGTCGCTAAGCACATAGCCGGCTGGACACTTACCGTCAACGGGCACGACCGTAAAAGTGCCCTGATCCACTCCCTTTCTACTATCATCAGAGATGCCGGTCCCCACTCCCGCCCCAGTATTAAGGCTAGGATTCTGACTATTACTCGTCCCACCACCACCCACGGCCTTTGGTGTCGCCCCATCAACCGCGTTGGCGGTAGAGAAGGACGTTTCGGCCGACACAGCACTAACCAGCATTAAAGCCACCGCTAAGCTGCATAACCAATAAAGATTTTTGTTCATAAGATAAACTTAATCAATAATAATTTATAATTTTACCAAAATCCCCTCAAAACCGCCCCTTAATCATATACCCAATAAAGCAGACGCGCCAGCCGGGGAATAATTACAATCGCTACGCCAGTATTTTACTTCCTCGCTTCAATAATCTTCTGGGCGACGTTGTGGGGGATGATGTCGTAATGGTAAAACTGCCACGTCGGTTTCTATTTTTCGAATGCCTCAATGGTTAAGCCTGACTGTCGCAAAATCGATCTGAAAGTGCCGTGCGGAATTTCTTTTTTACCAAGTGGGACAATCGCTGTGTGCTTGATACCACTAACAACATTGCGAAATTTAGCGTGACTGCCTCTGGCAGAAACAAGAGCGAATCCGTGTCGCTCTAGAACACGGGCAATCTGACCCGAGGAAAACAGCCTAGGCATAGGCCACCGACGAAGTTACCAGTTGCGGCCTCTCAATTTTTTTAACTTCAGACAACTCGGCGTCTTCCAGATACAGTTCCAATGCTTCTTGAAGATTAGCCAGTGCCTCTTTTTTAGTTGCACCAAAACTAGACACGTCGACGCTAAGAGATTGCGCGACATAGTATTTCCCCTCTTTCCAGATCAGATTTTTGAGCAACAGTCTTTTCATAACTATAGACCACCCCATCATATACCCAACAAGGGGGACGCGCCAGCTGAACAATAATTACTTCCGCATCTATTGCCTCTATTTAGTGAATTTGAAGGTGGAGAGGATTCGCTTAAGTTGTAATTCGTAATCTTGACCGCCGCGCTCGAAAGTCATAAACCATAGACCAGAGCGATTAAGGACATCCAAGCGAGTTTTTGCTTCAAATCTTGCCGGGTTGTCTATATTCTCTTGACCAAACACATCAGAGGGAACCAGCTGTTCGCTAACTATAGAAATGGTACCATCTTGATTTTTGGATAATTGATACTTTTTGACGCGATAATTATAATAACTTGGGCCGCCCAAGCTAAATGCCAGTGTTGGTTTCTCAGGGACAAGGTTATTTTTGACAAAAATGCTGAAGGTTGGACCATCTACATCTCGAGAGGTTGGATCGTATACTGATATCTCCCAATCTTTCGGATATTTTAATTCAAAACCATACTTCTCATTGCGGTAAGTTTGCCAGTCGCTGGTATCAACAGAAATTAAGTCAGTAGGAGAAATAGGTGCAACAGA
Organism: uncultured Candidatus Saccharibacteria bacterium; assembly: GCA_964364525.1. Lineage (GTDB taxonomy): Bacteria > Patescibacteriota > Minisyncoccia > Phycocordibacterales > JACOZG01 > JAYEGE01. The sequence goes on from CAYIMH010000060.1 coordinate 3,682, forward strand.
CTTGTTTTGGCTAAACCAATAAATACCTCCGGCGACAATAATTAAGATGATAATAATGCCTAAAATGCTTGAAAAACCTTGTTTTTTGTTCATATTGATGGATAGTACCACAATACCGAAAAATAGTAAAAGCTATTTCCTCGCTTCAATAATCTTCTGGGCGACGCCTTGGGGAATGATCTCATAGTAATCAAATTCCATATTGAAAGTGGCGTGGCCTTCGGTGAAAAACTTATTTTTACACTTTCTCGTCTATGTATTTGCTAACCGCCGCCGCTAAAGCTGGCAAATCTTCTTTAGCCGTCCGCCAGACAGTTTTTAAATTAACGCCGAAATAATGATGAACCAGCTTGTCGCGCATCCCGACGATATCTGCCCAAGGTAAACTATTTTCTTTACCCGTGAACTCGTCAGAGAGATTCTTTGCCGCTTCACCGATAATCTCCAACTGACGGACAACTCCATCCTGAACTAGAGAATTATCGTCCGAAGCAAACTGCTCAAAACTATATTCGCCCATATACTTCTCAATGGCCCTAATAGCGCTTAAAATATGCCGAAGGTATGTTTCGTTGTTTTTAATAACCATAGACCGGGATCATTTGTTTGATAACGTCATTTCTAAAATAAGGGCTTAACTCCTCAGCTGTCACCAAATCCACCCTGCAATTAAGTTTTTGTGAAAGTAGCCGTTCTAATCTGATAAATTTAAACAACCCAGGCACTTCTTTGAAACGTATTAGTAAATCCAAATCGCTATCCGCCCGATAATCATCACGCGAACGAGAGCCAAAAACCCCGACGAAGGTAACGTCGTATTTTTCTAAAATTGGTTTAATCAGGGCTAGCTGCTGTTCATCCATACTCCAACTATATCACAAGGAAAAATTACTTCCTAGTCTCGATGATTTTCTGCGCCACG
>CAYIMH010000061.1:0-4473 GCA_964364525.1 uncultured Candidatus Saccharibacteria bacterium
ACGTAGGTGCGAATCGGAATGACGACCAGAAGCACGATGGCGATAAACTTGACGATTTCCCAAACACTTTTGCCGAGTTGTTTCCACATATGATGGTTAGTGTAAAACAAACTTGGGGTTGACGCAAGCGCTTTTTTGATTTTCGTTAAAAATCGAGTATGATGAAAGTGTTTAATCATTGCCGGCTCGTCTAATGGTAGGACACTGCCCTTTGGAGGCAGGTATTGGGGTTCGAGTCCCTGGCCGGCAGTTTTCACAAAATAATCATCTATGCTCACCATCAGGGCTTCAGCTAAACCTAGTCAGATTCAGGGGATTGGTTTGTTTGCCGATGAAAAAATTCCGAAAGGAACTGTGACATGGAGATTCAATCCACGCTTTGATATTCTTTTTGACCCCAAAGAAGTGGGGCGAATGCCACCGGAACATCGTGAACTTATTGATCGGTATGCGTATTTATCTACAACAACAGGAAAATATGTTTACTCTATCGATGACAGCAGGTTTACAAATCACTCGTCAGTAAAAAACAATATTGATGTTGTTCCGGCTCCTGGCGAACCGGAAACATTGGGTGTCGCCAGCCGCGATATCGAAATTGGAGAAGAAATTTTGGTCAATTATCGGCTCTTTGATGCCCACGACGCCGAGAGCGGTGAGGATTATTTAGATAATTAAATGAAAACCCGCAATAAAATTGTGCCAGCGGTGTACTTGTTCATGGAGCGCGACGGTAAAATACTCGTTTGCCGTCGCTGCAATACCGGCTACGCAGACGGTTATTATCAAGTGCCGGCCGGACACATCGAGGCCGAGGAATTGCCAACGCAAGCGATGATCCGAGAGGCCAAAGAAGAAGTGGGGATTATCGTCGCGTCGAGCGATTTAAAATTTGTCCATGTTTCTTACCGACCAAAACATGATGAGACTGGAGATCGAGTAGATTTTTTCTTTCAAACCAGCCACTGGGAGGGCAAGGTCGTTAATACCGAACCACACAAATGCGACGATCTGCGTTGGGTCCCGCCCACCGAATTACCGAGCAACACCACTCCGCATGTTCGCAACGCGATCGAATGTTGGCAAAAGGGCATCTTTTTTCAAGAGCTTGATCGAGATTTTCTAAAGATGAATGGCTATCTGAATTAAACCCATGTCTCAAGCCAAACCTGGTATTTATTATCATTTCAAAGACTCGGGTAAACTCTATGAGGTACTGGGTGTTGCTAAACATACTGAACGAGAGGAGGAGAAATTAGTTATCTATCGCGCTCTGTACGGCGAGCATAAATTGTTCGCCCGACCGGAAAAAATGTTTTTAGAAATGGTAGACAAGCCAGAATATAATTATCGCGGTCTGAGGTTTGTTTGGGTGAAAGAATCAAAATAATTTAGACAAAAAAGCCGCCGGCTCGTGGTGAGCGCGGCGGCGGGTGTTCAAACGAAAGTCAAAGGACCAAAATGGGGGCGGGAACGACAAGAAGTCGAGCGCTAATCAACCCTTGCCGCCACCCCCGGAGCCGTCGGTGGGGATCGGTGCATTCATCTTGCCGGTGATGATCGCTTTGAAGGTGATCTCGATAAAGAACTCCCGGGGAGCCCAGGGGACGCTATCGGTCACGTTCAGGATCTCGCCGGCGTGAACATAGGAACCGACAATGGTCCCGCCTTCCACGTACACATTGCAATTGGCAAAGCTCCAATCGGGATTACCCAATTCACCCGAGGAGTATTGGGCGGCAGAGTCCCAGCGATAGGAGAAATTTCTCTCCACTGCGGGCATTGGACATTCCGGACATTCCGGAATCGGGTAAACGAGGTTGAAGGTGTCGATGGTCTGCTCGCCACCGGCAGTAAGCAAGACGCCGTCCAATTCCTTCATCCCCTTGGTCACCGTGCCGTTACTGGGAACGAAGGTTCCCTCCATCCGGACGGTCAATGACCCGCGACCGAGAATCCCATTCACGATCGGGTAGCCATCTCCTGGCTTGTCCACCTGGAAATTGCTGGTAATCTGTTCAACGACGAAAGTGTTACCGGAGAGGTTCGCCCCACCATAGCGATTGAGCGCGTCGAAGGCGGCCCACGAGTTGAGCTGATGGATCACGTTCGTCCCAGTTGGACTGATCTCTGCACTCCGCAAATTAAAGCTCTTGATCTCCTTCCCCGATTGCGCGGGCGCGGTGGTATTGGTGGGATCACTGGCCGCCTGCGCCGGTGGGACCAGCCCCGTTTCGGACCCGCAACCGGTCAAAATGCCGGTCATCAGGCCTGTTGCGACCACCAAAAACAGCCCCAAGACACTGGTTTTCTTCATACTTTTCTCCTTTTTAACCTTCTTTTCAAGGTCCTTCCACTGATTGGGCGAAACAACAATGTTTGCCCTCAAGCCGCAGCCTAGCATACCCGTTCACACATGTCAAGCTTGACTTCCAAAATCTTTTGTGCTAGCAAGATAGAGGTAGTTCTCGTGGTTTGGCGAGCGTTTCGACCAGACAGAGAACAAATCGCGGTCATTGTCAGAGAAAGGAACAGGTATGAACAAAGAGGCTTCAACAGGTATCACGAGTTGGCGACGTTGGATCGGCTGGAACAAACTTTGGAAGGTGGCCCTGGGGTCCGCTATCTCGACCGTGGCCTTGGCGGTGATCGTTGTGCTCATCTGGTACGCTTTTTGGGTCAGCTTTGTCGACAATCACGAGTTTGGGTTCGTCTACGACAAGCTCACTGGCGAGATCGCCCCGATCGAGCACAACGGTTGGGTAACCAGAACCCCCTTCCGTTACAGCATCCACGCCATCGATACCCGGCCTTACCAAGTGTCTATCAGTGCCAATGCCAGAATTCTGAATGCCAAGTTGGTCCGGTTCAATTCGGCCGGACTCAAGACCTTCATTAAGTGGCACGGACGCGAAGCTGGAGATAGCGTCTACAACTTGACGGAAATCCTCAAGTGTTACGCGTTCGATCGCGACGAGGGTAGAGATTGCCCCTTCTTGGAAGTGGTCAGCGTCTTGCAGCCCAGCCAAGGAGAGGCCCAGATGAAGCAAGACGATAAGGAGAAAAAACGACCATGACGATTCCGATTTTCTTCTGGCGCAGATGGCGTCGGTTGATCCGACCGCTAATCGTTTCCCTCGGTTTTCTCCTCTTCTATCTGTCGTGCCTGAATCACGTTGAGCCAGCGACAATCGGGCTGGCCCGCAATCTCGCCAGTGGTGAAATCTCGATTCAGGAGGCGGGCTGGCATTGCAGTCCGCCTTGGGTCAAGGTAGCGCGGGTCGACACCAGACCAATGCGCGTATCCGTCGACTCGGCTGGCCACGGTTACAATGCCAAGCTGGTTCAATTCGATACCGCCAACTGGCAAGACTTCATTCAGACCGAGGGTTTCTACTATTATTGGTGGGCCAATCGCTTCTCGTTCAATTTCGGTTACGACGAAGAGCATCGAGGACTGAAGGATATTCTGCGCGGCTACGCCTACAGCGCCAAGAAGTATTCCTTCATCAAAGTGCTCGACGAGTACCAGTAAGCAGACGCCCGGCGAACTAATCGCCGGGCTTTTTTTATATTCTTCCCACGCCCCGCAAAACGTGTTAGATTGGCGGGATGAAAATCAAAACCGAATGGGATTTGGGTTTATTGTATAAGAATAGTCGAGATCCAGAGATTGAGCAAGACATCAGCTGGTTCGAGCACACTTGTAAGAAATTTGAACGGAAATACCGCCGGGCCGATTACACCGCGAGTCCCGAGAAATTGGCCCGGGCGCTTAGAGATGATGAGGCTTTGGGCGAGAAAATGCGCGGCGATAAAGTCTGCTGGTATTTTAATTTGAAAAAAGATTTGGACGCCAGCGATACCGAAGCCTCGGCCTTGGCGACCAAGTATGCCGAGCGTCTTATCAAAGCGGGTAGCCAAGTCATCTTCTTCAATTTAAAAATCGGCCGGATCCCGCCTAAACAACAAAAAATTTTTCTCCGGCATCCGGCCCTCGCGCGTTACGCCTACAAACTCGAGCGCATTTTCCGGAGCGCCAAGTACCAGCTCTCGGAGGGTGAGGAACAAATCGTCGATCTCTTGGGCCAAAGCAGTTATACCTTCTGGATCGACGGGCAAGATAAGCTCCTTAGCCAGCAGATGGTCGAACGGGCAGGGAAAAAGATCCCCCTGAATCAAGCGCTAGCCTTGATCGCCGACCTACCGACCACCGAGCGCCGCGCGTTGTATCAGCAATCGCTCGCTAAACTGAAAGACGTTAGCCACTTCGCCGAGGCAGAAATTAACGCCGTCTATAATTTCAAAAAAGTGATGGACGAACGGCGGAAATTACCCAAGCCCTATAGCGCGACGATCATTGGTTACGAGAACGAAGAGGCCACGGTGGAAAATCTCGTCGCTCTGGTGACTAAATATTTCACCATCAGCCAGCGCTTCTACCGCCTCCACGCCAAATTGCTCGGGGTCAAA
>CAYIMH010000062.1:0-4451 GCA_964364525.1 uncultured Candidatus Saccharibacteria bacterium
TCAGACGCGTGAATAATCCCCGGCAGATGGAGAACGCGGGCGGCGAAGAGAACCGGAAAGGCGGCGTAACCCCCCTTACTGAAGACCGCGTCAGGGTAGATCAGGTAGAGTTTCCAGATGGCGACCAGAATACCAAACGCCGTTTTAATAGCATCAAAAAAATTAAGGAGCGAGAAGTAGCGGCGAATTTTACCGGCAATAACCCCGCGATACTCAATGCTATTCTCAAACAGAAGGCGGCTATTATAAGGCGAGTCGGAAAAATAATAAAACCGGGCGGCAATCAGGCGGCGCTCCTTGATGATTTCGTTCAGCTCTTCGGCCACCGCGATAATGGGGTAAAAGTGGCCACCGGTGCCCCCGCCAGTAAAAACGATTTTCATAAATTATTTGCTCTGTCGGGCAACATTCATCACAATGCCGGCCGCCAGAAGAGCCACCAAGAGGGCCGTACCGCCATGACTAATAAAGAGGAGCGGTGTACCCGTCAGAGGAATTAATCCGGTCATTGCGGTGATATTAATAAAGGCACCGACAGTAATCATTATAACAATTCCCACACTAATCAGTCTACCGTAGGGCGTGGGAGCCACGGCCGCGATCTTGAGACCGAAAATACTTAGCCCCAAGAAGAGGAGAACAATAATGGAGGTGCCAATGAGCCCAAACTCCTCCCCCGCCACCGAGAAGACCGAGTCACCGATGGGCTCCGGTAAATACTTAAATTTCTGGATGCTCTGACCGAAGCCGCGGCCAAAAACGCCGCCCGAGCCGAGCGCGATGAGCGATTGATTGATTTGGTAAGAAGAACTTAGAGTATCTACTTCGGGCTGGAGGAAAGCGCTAATCCGCGAGCGAATATAGGGCTTGAAATAAGCCGCGGCCACAATAGCCAGAAGAGTGACAAGAACAATAAGGAAGAGATGGCGCCAGCGCGCGCCACCCACAAAGAACATGGCCAGACCAGAAATAAAAATAATGACCAAAGTATCAATATCAGGCTCGGCAATGATGATGACGCTGACGATACCAAAGAGAATAAACAGTGGCAGGAGGCCGGCCCGCCAAGTGCGATTGCTGGCCCGTGAATGCGCCAGCCAGGCACCCAGATAAAGAATGAAGGCCAGCTTGAGAAATTCTGACGGCTGGATAGTCAGCGAACCAATCATGATCCAGCGGGCGGCGCCGTTGGCCGAGAAACCGATCCCGGGAATAAAAACGAGAAGGGTAGCAATCACACTCCCGATAAAAAGCCAGAAGCTCAAACGCCGCCAGTAGCGATAATCAATCCGCGAGAAGACGAAGAAGAGCATCAAGCTGACGAGAAGAATGATTAATTGCTTAACAGTAACTAAATTAAAACGGGCTCCATTACGGCTCAAGAGACCAAGGGAGGCCGAGACAAAAAGCAAATAACCCACGAGCGCAAGCGCCAGAGTATTGAAAAGAAACCAGCGTCCAGAGCGGATGATAGTTAGCTTAGGCATATTGTAGAGGCAACACGTTTAATTTTACCGACCAACCAAGGTAATTACCACCCCAATGATCGCCATAATAATCCCGATGACCCAATAGCGCATTACCACCTTATAGGACGGCCAACCGATCGCCTCGAAATGGTGATGAATCGGCGCAATTAAGAAGACTTTGCGGTGCCATATTTTCTTCGAGGTCATTTGAATAACATTGCCGAGTACGGTGGCAAGGAGCGGAAAAGCGATGATGGGCAAAGCCAGCACCGAATTAGTGAGAAAGGCGACCACGGCGAGAGTCAGAGTCAGACCAAGAATCCCCGTTTCCGACATATAGAAGCGGGCAGGGGGAATATTGAACCAGAGGAAAGCCAAAATACCGCCGGTCACGACCGCACAAAAAGCGGCTAGGTCGATCTGATTTTCGAAATAAGCAATGCCGGTATAGGCAGCGAAGATAATGGCCATCACTCCGCCGGCTAAGCCGTCGAGCCCATCGATAACGCCGCTGGAGAAGAGCGCCGTAATGACCGCCAGAAAAAACGGAATGAACAGCCAGCCGATATTAAAATCGCCGACGAAGGGCACGAAGACCGAAGACATTTCCAGTTTAAAGAAGAACCATGACGCGATTAAGAGACCGAGAATTAGAACGATAAAGAGGCGCTGTTTGAAAGGCAGACCGCCCACGACATATTTACCATTGCCGTTCACTTCCAACCAGTCATCAATGAGACCGACCAGCGAGCCAATCAACAAAGTGGCGAAAGGAATCCAAGTCTGGTTGCGACTTAAAAAATTAAGTTTAGTGGTAAAATCGGAAGGGAAAATGACCGACAATAGCCAAATGGCCAAGACGGTAATAATGGCGCTAGCCCAGATAATAATCCCGCCCATCCGCGGTGTGCCTACCTCCTTGTGCTCGTGGAGTTTATTGAAGATGGGGGTGTTGTTGCCATTTGGATCCACCTTGCCTGCCCGCTTCTTCCACATTTTGTAGCGATAGAGATAATGAGTCAAAACGGGGGCGATAATCAAGCCGACAAAGAAAGCGATGGTGATGGGGGCGAAAACTTTGAAGACGTTGATGATCATAGTCGAACAGGGATTAGGGATTAGGGATTAGGGATGCCAGTTCATTCTTAACTTGTTCATAATCCGGCAATTCCTCAATTTTGGTCACACCGAGATGGGCAAGAAGTTGGAAGGTGGGGCGGTAGAGCAGGCTACGAGCATCGGCCGGATTGGGAATTTTTTCGATCAAGCCGCGTATTTGGAGATGGCGCAAAATAAAACTGGAATTAACGCCGCGAACATAATCAATGCCCGCGCGCGTTACCGGCCCTTGGTAAAGCACGATGGATAAGGTCTCTAGGCCCGCCTTGCTTAATTCACTAGTTAATTCTTCTTTAGTCAATCGCTCGATAAGCGCGCCCACTTCCGGCGCGGTGCCGAGCATCACTTCATCATCTTTGGTCACCAAACGCACTCCCCGCTCAACGAGCTTGGCCTCGAGTAATTCCAACGCCTTCCTGATCTCCCCCTCGCTCTTACCCAGCCACTTGGCAAGGTCAGCGATGGCCACCGGCTCGGCCCGCCAGAAAAGCACGGCTTCAATTAGAGCGGCATCGGACATTGACCGCATTTTAGCACTTCTACCACTAAAAATAAAACGACTTAAATTTTGGACACGAAGTGTCCAACGACTAGAGATACCGCGGTACGCCAGTGGGGTCCGTGGTTTCCATGCTGATATCGTCAAAGTGGGCCTGTTGTTCCACCGTTACGATCCCCTGCCGGACGAGCTCGAGCATGCCGAGGAAACTGACGATCACGTTGATCCGCTCGGCCTTATCTTTCACAAAATCTTTGAAGCTCAAGCGGAGTGCCGACTGAACCCGGCCGGCCAAATCTTTGATCACTTCCTCCAGACTGATAATCTTCTTAACGACCACCTGCGGTAGAATTTCCGGCTTCGGGAAACTCTGGATAATATTGCGAATCGCCGCCAGAATCCCGCTCTGATTAATTTCAGCCGTAGGTGCGAATACCGCGGTAATTTCTTTACTTGGCTCGCGATAGAAAATAATTTTCGCGCCGAATTGTTGCTTAATTGTTTGCGCTAATTCTTTAAATTTTTGATAAAGTTTGAGGCGCCGCTCGAGGTCGGCCATGCTCTGGCTCTCCTCTTCGGTCGCCTTGAGTTGCGGCAAGAGCGCGATGGACTTAATCAGCATTAGTGTCGAAGCGACCAAAATAAAATCGGCTAGCTCGCTCTTGCCTGCCCCGAGCGCAGTCGAGGGGTTATCCTCCAGTAGTTTGACATGCTCAATAAATTGGTCCGTCACCGTGGCCAACGATACCTGACTGATATGCATTTTCCGCTCCTCGATGAGTTGTAAGAGTAGTCCTAAGGGCCCCTCAAACTCGCCTACTCGGGTAGTAAAAATCATCGGCTCGCCGTCCATTTTGTCCATGATCTAATTCTACCACTTCTACCACGGCCTCGTCCCCCGTTATTTCGTTTGACTAAATTATCAAAACATGATAGGTGTATAGTCAGTGTTCTTTTACAGAAGCCGGTCACCAAGGCCTGCGAGGGTTAACCCAAGAGTGAGCTAATCCGCGAGATTGTGGAGAATCCATATGCCGAAATACCTAAACCGTGAGAAAATCGAAGAGAGAAGGGCTCTGCTTGAGGGACATATCGAGAGTGACGAAGGATGGTGGCGGGCAGATCTACTGGCCTGCATCAGCCAATACATTAAGGGATGTACCTTCTTGCTCGACCTCAACCCCCTGGAACAATTGCGAAAAATGTTCCCCCGCTTCACGTGGAATTATGTCAACATCGAATCACGGGCCCACCCGTTGGCAAGAGCGCGTGCGTTCAAAAGGATGGTAAGAGAGGCCGATTACATCTGTGCCAACTGTCTTAGCCTCGGGTCTGAGTGGTACACGGCCAGACGCAAGAATTGC
>CAYIMH010000063.1:0-4427 GCA_964364525.1 uncultured Candidatus Saccharibacteria bacterium
GGGAGCCGTCTGCATTGTATCAAAAAACTGGGGGTTGGAGCATTTCGTTATTCACGGTATACCACGCCACCAAGAAATACCCCACACTCTTTATCTCCGCTTTCAATACCAGTTTGGAGTGTGGGGTATTTCGTCTCGACCGTAGGGCTAAACGAAGCGAGGATCAAACAATATATTGCTAACCAAGGTCGCAAGGACCGAGGTACCACGCGCGTGTGGCGAAATTAAGAGTCTGGCGCCGGAGGTGGAAAGATGATATGCTGTAACCATGTCTAAATTAGTTCAGTTGCCGGTCCCAGTTTTTCTTGGCCGCGATGGCAAGTGGTTTGTGGCCGAGTGCCCACCGCTTAATATTGCGACCCAAGGTCGAACTGAAAGAGAGGCCAAAGAGAATGTTGCCGACTTAATCCGGACTTATCTTAGTGATCCAGATACGGCCAAAGATTTTTTGAAGCATCCATATTCTTCGTCGTCCCTAACCTACATTCCTATTTCGTTGCCTATTGGCGCCTTATCATAAATGGGTCGTCTAAAACCTTTGCCGCAGAAAGTCGTTATTCGTATTTTGGAGAAACATGGTTTTGTGCATGTTCGCTCGGCCAAGCATCTGACATTCAAGAGAACCGAGCTTGATGGGCGAGTTCTCACCACCTGGGTTCCCAAACACCGCGAGGTGAGTGCTTTTGTGACTAATTACATCATCCGCCAGAGCGAGATCTCGCGCGCGGAGTTTGAATCCTAACGCGAATGCCCAACCGTTGATTGCCAATCGTTCCCAAATCCGCTAGGATGGCAGAGATTGTTTAGTTTCCAATCATGAATAGGAAAATTCTGGCTCTAGTTATTATTCTTGTCGCCGCCCTAGTCGGCTATTTTGATTATGCCTCCGAGAGTCAGAGCGCCTGGTGGTCGCGACCATTCCGCCTTGGTCTCGATCTCTCGGGCGGTAGTCACTTAGTCTACGAGGCCGATGTTAGCAAACTCAAATCAAGCGATATTAAGGACGCGATGACCTCGCTCCGCGGCGTGATTGAGCGGCGCATCAATGCCTTCGGCGTCGCCGAACCCGTGATTCAGGTGGAGCAGTCCGGCTTGGGGGCGGAGGCCAAACATCGTTTAATCGTTGAATTGCCAGGCGTAACTGATATTAAACAAGCGATCGCTACGATCCAGATCACGCCGCTTTTGGAATTTAAAGTCGAGCGGCCGGAGGGCGAAGAACGGGATGCCATTTTGGCGGCGCGGCAGAAATTTCTTGACAGCGCCAGTAGCACCACGGCGATCGCGGCCGCCAAGCTCTCGGACAAGGAGTTGGAGCTCTTGCGCGAGGACCCGTATTATGTCTCTTCCAGCCTGACCGGCCGCTTCTTGAAGCGAGCGCAAGTCCAACTCGGCGGTCAATCACTGGGTCCCACGATCAGCCTGGAGTTTAACGAAGAGGGAGCTAAACTTTTTGCCGAGATCACGGCCAAGAACATAGAGAAGAAAATTGCCATCTACCTCGATGGCCAGCCGCTCTCCGCGCCGGTGGTACGTGAAGCCATTCGTGATGGTCGAGCGGAGATCAGTGGTCAATTTACGGTGGAGGAGGCCCGGGAACTCTCGCGTAATCTCAATTTGGGCGCCCTACCCGTGCCGATTAGGCTTATCTCTACCGAGACGGTAGGAGCCACGCTGGGCGCCGAAGCTCTCGACAAAGGCGTCAAGGCCGGGCTGATCGGCTTTGCCGTCGTCGCCCTCTTTATGATTCTCTGGTATCGAGTTCCCGGTCTGGTTTCTATGGTGTCGTTGGGGATTTACATTGTTTTACTATTGGCTATTTTCAAACTATTGCCCGTCACATTGACGGCCGCCGGTATCGCCGGCCTAATCCTCTCCTTCGGCATGGCTCTCGATGCTAATATTCTGATCTTCGAGCGTCTCAAGGAGGAATTAAAGGCCGGTCGGCATTTACATGAAGCTATCCGTGAGGGCTTCTCGCGGGCCTGGCTCTCTATCCGGGACGCTAACCTCTCGAGTTTAATCGCCGCGGCCGTGCTCTTCTGGCTGGGCACCAGTTTGATGAAAGGTTTCGCCTTGACGCTGGCCCTCGGCATCGTCGTCAGCATGTTTACTGCTATCTCGGTGACCCGAATGTTGCTTCTGGCCATTGCGCCGTCGCAGGCTGGCCGAGCCAGCAAATTCTTATTTAAATGCGGTTTTAATTAACTTATGTTTATTGTCAATCATCGTCGCTGGTTCTTCGCCCTCTCGATATTATTGGCTCTCGGCTCAGTTTTTGTTTTATTTAAATTCGGTTTAAATTTGGGACCGGATTTCACTGGTGGGACAATTATGGAAGTCGAGTACGCCAAACAGTCGCGGCCGACCCTGGAGGTCACCCGTCAGGCCGTGGCCGCCATTAGTCTCGGCAATGTCTCGGTCCAGGCGGCTGGTGACAATTCCTATCTTCTCCGGCTTCGTGACGTTTCGGAATCCGAGCACCAGGCTTTGAAAGCGAAGCTCGCTGGTCTCGTCGGGTCAGACAATGAGACTATGCAGGAACGACGCTTCAGTTCGGTTGGGCCGGCGTTGGGCCAAGAATTGGCCCGTAAAGGTCTGATTGCCATGATCATCGTCGTCGTTCTCATCCTGATCTACATCGCTTTTGTTTTCCGCCGCGTCTCTCGTCCGGTCAGCTCTTGGGTTTACGGCCTAGTGGCGATTCTGATGATGGCCCACGACGTGATCATCCCCACCGGCCTCTTCGCCTTGCTCGGTACCTATTACGGCGTGGAAGTGGACGCCCTCTTCTTGACCGCCTTTCTCACCATCCTCGGCCTGTCGGTCAACGACAAGATTGTTACTCTCGATCGGGTTCGGGAGAATCTCCGCCGCCGCATTTCGCCCGATTTTCACGAGACGGTGGGCCGGAGCTTGAGCGAGACCCTCACCCGTTCTTTCAGCACTTCCCTCACCGTCATTTTAGTTCTGCTGGCGATTTTCCTTTTCGGTGGCGATTCTACCAAGTATTTTGCTCTAGTGATGGCTCTCGGCATGATTATCGCCACCTATTCCTCCATCTTCGTCGCCCCCTCACTCTTGGTTGCCTGGCAGGGTAATAAGAGAGGAAAAGCTTGACAAATAAAATCAGCAGGTGGTACTATGGGAACAGGTCTTTCCATGTAAATTTCAGTCTTGCCGGCTGGTCCCAGCTTGTGGGAAGCGGGCAGTATGTTCCGTTCCCAACGAGGGAGCGAGAAAGGATGGTTGTTGTGTCAGCTTTCAGTGGTCTGACGAGAGGCGAGGAGCATGCCGGCTTCATTGTTTTAAACAAGTTTGGCGTGACGGAGGATGATTGGCGACGGATGACTAACGATGAGGCCGTGGTCAAGCAGGTGGCGAAGGCCCTCTGTCTGACCGAGAAGATTGTCTACTCGACCCTCGACCTAGAGGCTCGATTCGCCGCCTGTGATCAGAGCAACGGCCGGGTGCTCGAGTCGCGGCCGATACAAAGGGCTATGAGTTTTGGAGAAATGAAGGCGGAGTTTCAGCCAGAGATTGTTAGTGAGGCTGATGTCCTAGCGACCATCAGAAGCGGGGCTTTGCGGCGTGATCAGTGGGGGATTTTCTTCTTGACTGATTGCGTGCTCGACGTCCGCTGGCGCGGCGGCGGTTTGGACGTCCGCGCCAGTCCGGTCGAGCACCCGTACGGGTGGGTTGCGGGCGATCGGGTGTTCTCCCGCAACTTTGGGGCTTAGTCTCTTCGACTTGACCCAGACCCTTTGAAATTTAGACCCTTTGGCGCTTGGTTTACCACCGAGCGTCAGGGGTCTTTTTTATTTAACTTGATCATAACCCCCTTAATCCCCCTTACCTTAAGGGGGACATACCCTTTCGATTATTTACCACGGAGTTATGAATAGCAGAACCCCCTCTTAAGGTAAGAGGGGGGCAGGGGGAGTTATGAGAGTGGGGGTCGAGGTGGATTGGCTTTGTTTGACTTTTTTTAGGCACCTGCTAGGATAGTGAGTGCCCGCTGGATGCTGTTTTGTAAGCACGGCGATCGATCTTTGACAATTTAAATGCAAAGCAAGCAAGTAACTGTTAATTAGTGTTGTTTTTTCTTTTGTTCCGTTCATTTCTTTTTGTTTAGAGTTTGATCCTGGCTCAGGATGAACGCTGGCGACGTGGATAAGGCATGCAAGTCGAGGGCCCCGCAAGGGGACCGGCAGACGAGGTAGTAACACGTAGGTACGCACCCCCGAGTCTGGCATAGCTCGTCGAAAGACGGGGTAATTCCAGATGGCATCCGATTTATTCGGATTAAAGATTTATCGCTTGGGGAGCGGCCTGCGGGATATCAGCTAGTTGGTAGGGTAACGGCCTACCAAGGCTATGACGTCTAGGGGAGGTGAGAGCCTGACCCCCACCGATGGCACTGAGAT
>CAYIMH010000064.1:0-1561 GCA_964364525.1 uncultured Candidatus Saccharibacteria bacterium
AATCTCTATCGTCGCCCCGTTCTTAGACACCCGCCAAATCTCTTGCCAAATTGCCAGATAGGCGCTCGTATCCTGGCCCAGATGTTCCAGAGCATGAAGGAGTTTAATCGCCTCAACACTGTCATTCTTCCATGGCCACGGCGTCGTTTCCAGATCCCACACCAAATCCGGTTTCGCTTGTGCATCGCGGTCAACATTCACCCACCCGCTGATTTTTCGGTAACCAGAACCAAGATTTAATTTCATCTAACTCGATTAGTTCTTAAGCGCTAGAGAATAACCGCCGCCACCGCCGATACTGGTCCACGTAGTAAGCGTACCAATTTGCACCGGATTAGATCTATTGGTGGCAGTGCCGTCACCAAGCTGACCATTGTTGTTGGCCCCCCAGCCCCAAATCGTTCCGTCAGTTTTGCGGCCAATACAATGACCGCCACCGCCCACCACGCTAGCCCAAGTCGTTAATGTGCCTACCTGCACCGGACTGGATCTATTAGTAATAGTGCCGTCGCCAAGCTGACCGTCGTCATTCCGACCGCTGGTCCAGATGGTCCCATCGGTTTTAGTGGTACAGGAATGAAAAACGCCGCCGCCGCCGACACTGGTAATGCCCCAAGTCGTTAGTGCTCCTACCTGCACCGGGCTAGATCTATGAGTGAGATCGCCAAGACCAAGCATGCCAGCACTATTGGAGCCATTATAGCCCCAGGCCCAGAGCGCACCATCAGTTTGGCGAGCCGTGGACGTGGCATTGCCATTCTCGACACTGGCCCAGGTGGTCAACGTACCAATTTGCACCGGACTGGATTTATTAGTGGTATTGCCTTGACCAAGCTGGCCGTACTGATTCCAGCCCCAGCCCCAGATGGTGCCGTCGGTTTTACGCGCGAGACAATGAGCGAACCCTACCGCGACGCTCGCCCAGGTAGTCAGCGTGCCAATTTGCACCGGGCTAGATCTAGTGGTAATCGTACCATCACCGAGCTGGCCATACTGATTCCGGCCCCAGGTCCAGATAGTGCCGTCGGTTTTCCAAGCAATAGAGTGGCTGAATCCTCCCCTAACACTGCCCCAATTAGTAAGCGTACCGACCTGTACCGGGCTGGATTTGCTGACCGCCGTGCTATCGCCAAGCCGGCCATACTCACCAAGCCCCCAAGCCCAAAGTGTGCCGTCAGTTTTAATAGCCATGCAATGTCTGGCTCTGCCCCTAGCCACATTGGCCCAGGTATTAAGTGTGCCAATTTGGACCGGGCTAGACCTGGTGGTCGTTGTGCCATCACCAAGCTGGCCGGCGGTATTTAATCCCCAAGCCCAGAGCGTGCCGCCCGACACAACTCTGGCTACCGCTCTCATTTTGGCTGAAAGTCCGAACATATTTAGAGATTATAGCGCCTTTACTTACTATCCGTCATCGCCGCCACCCCGCGCCAGGTGGTGCCGCCGTCGGTGGTAAAGAAAGAGAGCACGTCAATACCACTAGCTGTTAAGGTGGGGGCGGTGCCGCTCGGCCACTTAGTGCCACTAAACCAAGTTTGAACACCGGTACCGCCGTTGGTCA
>CAYIMH010000064.1:1571-4143 GCA_964364525.1 uncultured Candidatus Saccharibacteria bacterium
GCCGCACTTGCCACTAGCTGGCGGGTTGGTCACGGACCACGACACGGCGGCGGCCACGGTGGCCGTCACCACGTTACCCAGGCTGTAATCAATGGTGCCGGTAGTGGTAACAGTACCCAGGGCATTAACCGACTCGGCGTAATTCAACATCCCGACCGTGCCGAAGTCTATTCTGGTTCGAGAAACTTTGATTGCCATACCAGAAGATTATACCGTATCTAACATCGCGATAAAAGCCCGCTCAACATTCTTGGTTACGGCTTGGCCGCGATTGGCCGGGAAGCGACTTCTCATATTAACCCGAACGGTGGATAACTTGTCCCAATTAGCTTCGGCCGACCAGTAGAGCGCCGTGTTGACATATTCTGCTTCAGATTTAGCAATAAATTGTGCCAGGTCAACCTGGCGCATGACCGCGGCGCCATTACGGCCATATTCAGTCTGACTTTGAAGCACCACCGACGGCACACCGGCATACAAACCGTGGTAAATGGTGATGCAGCCGGGAAACGGAAAGGGGTCGAGCATTAAATCAACTGCACCAAAAATTTTAAGGAAATCAGTAAATAGCCTGAGACCAATAATCGTTACCCGTTCCGGCGCTATCCCTCGCAGAGTAAATTTATTTTTAATTGACTGCTGAAAATTAAGGTCACCCTTGGCTGAAATAATCAACCGCGAACGCGGCACCACCTGGAGAATGGCCGACCAGAGATTAAGCACGCGATCGTTGATTTTCTTGAAATTATTAAGCGAGGCAAAAGTGAAAAACCCATTTTTCTTCGCGGGTAAATCATTAATCTCCGGCAGGGGCGAGGGTGGATTGAAAGCGAAGGAATCAACTAGCGGCCATAATTTTTCCGTATAAAATTTTTGAGAACCAGCAGAAACAAGTAGCTGATCAGTAAGGTGATAATCTATTGAAGATAAACCGGTGGTATTGAGATAACCCAGCCAACTCACCTGCATCGGCGCCAAGCGGCGAGCGAAGAGTGGTAAGCGATTGCCGCTGGTATGCCCAGAGAGATCGACCAAGAGATCAAGGCTGTCGTGCTTAATCAAACTAGCCGCCGTTTCGTTGTCAAGGGCATGAATGTCTCGCCACTCATCGGCCTCGAGCTTAAATCTGTCGGTGATTTTGTCTTGTAACTGGCCGTTACTGTAAAGAAAGATTTTAAAGCGCTCGCGATCGTGATACTGCAAGACCAGCGCCAGCAGATGCGCCACCGGATGTTCCCGAAAGTCAGCCGAGACATAGCCAAGATTGATCCGACGATCTTTATTACTAGAACGCGGCGGATAAAAAGCGGGTGCCGTTGGAAAGGGGGGATCGAAACGACGATATTTACAGTGTTCCAGAAAAACCGCTTCCGATGTGGCAAAAGTATAGTTGAGAGTTAAAAATAGGTCGCTCCAAGTTGAGGGCGAGTCAGGATTAAGAGCGATCGCTCGATAATAATAATTTAAAGCCTCGTTCAATCGTCCCAGCTCGCCGAAAGTTTTGGCCATATTTTGGAGCACGGCTGGCGAGTTCGGCTGAAGCCGGAGCATCTCCTGGCACACCGTCAAAGAATCGGCAAAAGCGCCGGCTTCGTTATAAGTTTTAGCCAGATTATTATAAGCGTCTAGATAATTAGGCGCCAAACTAATAGCCTCCTTAAAATGCGGCAGGGCCTCGGCAAACAGACCAACTTCAGCTAATTTTTGGCCAGCCTGATTACAAATTTCTGCTTTAGAAACCATCCTTCTCGACGATGATTATTTCTTCGCCGCCACGATTATAGAGGGTTAATTTTTTGTTGGTCTCCACCAATTTAAAATTCTTGAGATTAATCGGGCTGGCAGTCTTTTCCGCCAGCGACCCGGGCCAAAAACTTAGCACCCGACCCACCAAAAAAGCGCCGCCACCAAAGACTAGCCACTTGAGTAAATTGCGTCGCTCGGTTTTAATTATTTGGGTTTTCATCTTTGGCGGCTTCTTGTAATTCCTTTTCAATTTCTTTTTTACCCTTCTTGAACTCGCCGGAGAAGCGCCCGAGAGCGCGGCCAAAACCGGAGATTTTCCCACTGCCAAAGAACAGCAAAATAACAACCAGCGCGATAACAATGATTTCCGGCAATCCTAATCCAAACATAATAATTTTATATGCTGTTTATTTATTAAGCCACGCCTCTATTGTACCACTGGCTGGCTAGAAGACCAAGGGCATAAAGAAAGCAAAGCGGGACGAGTAGCAGGATCATGGTGATACCGGTGCCATCTGGTGTAATTACGGCTGCCCCGACGACAAAGACTAGAATAGCCTGACGCCAGTGGGCTAGCCAGAATTGGGCCTTAATCAAGTCGCTGACGCTGGAAAGGAACATGAAGATTGGCAAAAGAAAGATAAGACCAGTGACCAGCATAAAGGCCAGGGTCAGGGAGACAAAATCGCTCACCGCAAAGAAGGCGGCGGCACCAATCCGATCGGTGTAAGAATAGAGTAGACTGATGGTGGCCGGAATGATCAGCCGGTAAGCAAAAAAACAGCCGGCGAAAATGCCCGCCAGGATGTTTTTCCGGCCGGTCAGC
>CAYIMH010000065.1:0-3973 GCA_964364525.1 uncultured Candidatus Saccharibacteria bacterium
GTCGGCGCAAATTTACCCAATACTCTCGTCTGTTGACAGTGCCCTTGGCCGCGCTCCAGGGGTTAGCGCTCTTGGTGCTCCTCGAGAATCAGGGGGTCGTTTTCCACCTCGACACGACGGGCAAGGTAATCAATATCATCACAGTCGTGGCCGGTTCGGTCTTGCTGATGTGGCTGGGTGAGCTGATAAGCGAGTACGGCATTGGTAATGGTGTTTCGATGATTATTATGGCCGGTATTCTCTCGAGCATTCCCACGGCCGTCGGTTCGCTTCTCGTCAACTTCGATATTGGCCAATTACCACTCTACCTCGGCTATTTGGTGGCCGTGGTCGTGATTATAGCCGGTGTGGTCGTTGTGACTGAAGCCGAACGTCCGGTACCGGTCACTTACGCCAAGCGCGTGCGGGGGATGAAGGTCTACGGCGGGATGTCGACTTATTTGCCGATCCGCCTCAATCAAGCCGGCGTGATGCCGATCATCTTCGCTCTCTCCATCATGCTTTTCCCCCAGATGATCGCTAATTTGCTGACTAAAGTAGATAGTACGCTGGTCCAAAATCTAGCCAATTTTTTGCTATCCATTTTGAATAATAATTGGCTCTACGCCGTCATTTACTTTGTGCTCGTTTTCGTTTTCACCTATTTCTATTCGGCCATTACTTTTGACCCGGAAGCTTTATCGGAAAATTTACAGAAGAGCGGCGCCTTCGTCCCCGGTATCCGGCCTGGACGAGCGACAGCGGAATATATTGCCAAGGTGCTCTATCGGCTCACCTTGATCGGTGCCCTGTTTCTCGGTGTGGTGGCGATGTTGCCGCTAATTATGCGGGCGCTCACCGGCATTACTTCTCTGGCGATCGGCGGCACCGCTCTCCTCATCGTCGTCTCCGTCACCCTCGATTTAATGAAGCAGGTGGAAGGCCAGCTCTCGATGCGAGAGTATTAGTTTCATTTCCTTTTGTTTTTCCTTGGATCTGTAGTATAATGGGGCCATGAATAAAATGGCTTTGGCTAAAAATATTAGTACCGGGGAAGAACTAGTTGTTATGCCTCGTCGAGAGTACGAGCGGTTTCAAGCCGCCTATGAGCGAGTTGATTGGCTGGAGAAGGAGCGGGAAGCCGATCGCGATATCTTGAGCGGTCGAGTTAGTCAGATCTATAGTACAAAGAAAGCACTCAAATTGGCCCTCGACAGATTGAAAAAATAATATGGAACTGCGATTCACTCGCTCGTTCGAGAAA
This sequence comes from uncultured Candidatus Saccharibacteria bacterium, assembly GCA_964364525.1. Lineage (GTDB taxonomy): Bacteria > Patescibacteriota > Minisyncoccia > Phycocordibacterales > JACOZG01 > JAYEGE01. The sequence continues at coordinate 1,244 of CAYIMH010000065.1, forward strand.
GATTATCGTGAATTGCCCACCATTCTTCAGAAACTAGTAGACAAAAAACTTTTGTTGTTTATTGTTAATCCCCGTCATCCATCACTCCGAACGAAAAAGATGGCAGGTTTCGATGACATTTGGGAAGCAAGAATTACCCGCGATCATCGTTTTACTTTCCAGCTCTTTGGTGACGTTTGGCTGATCCGGCGGGTTGGACCTCATGATATTTTGAAAAATCCATAAAGTGTTTATCCACGAAGTAGTTTCCAGTCTCTGATTAGTGGCGCTATACTAGGAGAGGTGTAAGAAAAGTCGGTTTATTGCGTCATAATTTGCATATGAAAAAATATATTATTTTGGCTCTGGTTTTGAGTGCGTTAATTGTTACACCAGTTTTGGCCAATACTCCCACGCCGACTATCGCCGATCTCTTGGCGATCATCGAGCGCCTCCGGGCGCAGATCGCGGAATTGCAACGTCAACGTCTGGTGGTTGATCCCGTCTACCCCGATCAATGGTGTTATAATTTCAACAAGAATCTAGGGGTCGGGGCGATGAATTCTGATTTGGTTGGCGATGATAATGTTAATAATCTTCAGCAGGCCTTAATTCAAGAGGGTTTTGTCATTGACAATGGTGAGCGCACTGCTCGTTACCTATCTAAATTTGGTCCTTCGACCATTGCCGCCGTCTCCCGCTTCCAAGAAAAATATCGCAGCGAGATTTTAACTCCTAATGGCTTGGCGCGCGGGACCGGCTACGTTGGTCCGGCCACACGCAAAGTGCTTAATCGTCTTTATGGTTGTAATCGACCCATTGATCCGAACGCTAACGCCTTTATTACACCGTTAGCGCTGCCAACCGGCAAGATTGGCCGGCAGTACAGCGCCAATTTGAGTGTTAACCCCAACCCAAGGAATTTCGACGGCCGTTCTCATTTCTGGGATTGGACTGTAATTGGTGGCCAGTTGCCAGCCGGATTGGCGTTTGCTCCTGTGGCTTGTACCATGGAATGTCGTCGGGCTGTATCCGGAGTCGGCGGCGATTGCTTGCCATCATTTAGTTGCGGGCCGAGCTCAAGAAATCTTGTTGGTACACCTACCCAGGCTGGCTCTTTTGATTTTGTAATCCAGGCCAAGTCGGAGGATGGTCTAGTAGCCAAGCAGAAGTACACACTCGTGGTGAATGAAGTCGGCACCAATGGACCGCCGGTGATTAGTAATGTCTCCGGGCCGACCACCTTGGCTATTGGTCAGACGGGCACTTGGACGATTATGGCCACCGATCCGGAGAGGGGCACGCTTAATTACTCCGTTCTCTGGGGCGACGAGGTGGCTATAGCCGCTGGCGCCGACGCCTCCACGATCACGCCGCGTTTGCTGAATCAACAGACCGCGACTTTCACCCACTCTTATTCTCAAGCCGGTAATTACACCGCCTATTTCCGCGTTATTGATAACGCCGGCAACTTAGCAACCAAGACGGTTCTGGTGCGTGTGAGTGATGTTACTACTCCCTCAATCACCGTCCTTTCGCCGAACGGCGGTGAATCTTGGGTGGCTCGCTCTATTCACCCCATCACTTGGCGGGTAAGCAATGCAAATACAACTACAAAAGTGGATCTGTATCTTGACGGGAATCACGGTTGCCTGCTGCCAAACGGCCCTTGTCCTCCGCCCTACATTGCCCCCATTATTGTGTTGGACAAAAACATTGCTTGGGATGCCACTTACAACTGGATTGTCGCAACCGATGTCGCCGATAGATTCATTACTCCCGGCGAATATCGGGTCAAGATTTGCCTAGCCGATTCGCTGACTAATTGCGACTTTAGCGATAATTATTTCACCACCATCACCAATCCCGCTCCCGCCAACCTCCCGCCCGTTATTTCCGGCATCTCGGGACCGACGACCTTAAGCGTTGGTCAAACCGGCACTTGGACGATCAATGCCAGTGATCCAGAGGGTGGGCCGCTGACTTACACGCTTACTTGGGGCGACGAGGTCCCGGTAGCCTTAGCGGAAGGGAGTGGCTTGCCTATTGCCGGAATCAGATCGCAGACCACCACCTTTACCCATCGCTACTCGCGGGCTGGCATCTTCTTCGTGAGCGCGTTTGTAAAGGATAACGCTGGCAATATCCAGAGTACTAGCATTAATGTGAATGTGACGGGGGCGGTGACTTACTGAAAATAGTCAAGTTGTGCTATGGCGATTTGTCATGTTAGTATCAGTCCGTGGTAACTAAACTGCAAAAATTTATCGAGTCCAAGCTCCTCTCGGCTCAATACGAGTATGATTCTAGCGTAAAGCAATGGGTGGGGTGGGTACGCGGTTTCCCTGGTGTCTATGGCCAGGGCGACAGTGTTGAGGCGGTCAGACAGGAACTCGCTGAGATGGTGGAGGAATATGTTTTAACTTCACTTCAAGAAAAGAGGAAAATAAGTGGCTTTTCTTTCTCCCCGATTTTTCACTATGCCAAAACCGCTTAGCCGCAAGCGGTTGATTAAAAAACTCAAGAAGTTGGGTTTTGTCGGGCCATATTCTGGTGGTAAACACCAATTCATGGAGCGTGGCGAATTGAAAATATTCATTCCCAATCCTCACCATGGCGATCTGGGTAGCAGACTGATTTCCCTGATTATTAAGGAGCTAGAGATTCCCAGTCGAGATTTTGATGGTTTATGAGACTTTGCTATAATAGCGTAGCGATTTCCTCGCGGCTCTGCCGCGATGACCGCTAAGG
>CAYIMH010000066.1:0-3783 GCA_964364525.1 uncultured Candidatus Saccharibacteria bacterium
GCCAAATTCAAACATATTTTGTGAAAACAGGCCGGCGTTTTTGTACTTTATACCCTTTTTGGCTTAACTCCACACTCGGAGGCTTAGCTTCCAAGTGATAAAATTTAGACATGAGAAAAATAAATTTCGCTTTAGGGGAATATTACCATGTTTACAATCGCGGAGTGGACAAACGATCGATTTTTATAGGCCAAGAAGATACCGCCAGATTTATGCAAAGTATGGTTGAATTTAACACCCACGGAACAATTGGTAGTATTTACGAAAATTCTTTTAACAAGGACGAGAAAATAAAAGCCAACCCAATCGTCTCTTTCGTTGCCTATTGTCTCAATCCCAATCATTATCATTTTCTGGTCACTCCGCTAAAAGAAAAGGGGCTTGAGACATTTATGCAGAGGCTGGGGACGGGATATACTCTTTATTTCAATAATCGCCACAAGAGGAGCGGGTCCTTATTCCAGGGCACTTTCAAGGCCACTCACGTTGATACTAATGAATACTTACTTCATTTAAGCGCTTACGTTAACCTGAACAACAAAACTCACAGACTTGGAGGCTTAGCTTCCAAGTTAGTAAAATCAAGTTGGAAAGAATATCGTGCGTCTCCGAACGGCGGTCTTTGTCGGAAGAAAATAATTCTGGGCCAGTTTAATAATTTTTCAGAGTATAAAAATTTTGCCAGTTCCTCACTTGCAGATATGATTGAGCGTAAAGACAGAGAAAAGGAATTGAAAAATCTTCTGATAGACTAATTTGGAAGCTAAGCCTCCAAGTGCCTTCAATGCTTTGTTTGTCAGGAGAGTTATGCTAGTTATTTAGTCAGAAAGGAGGTGAGTACAAATGGGAAAATGTCTACAGATGGGTCCGTGCCTGGTCTTAATGATGGCCGGTTGTACGCCGGACCGCGCTAGCGTCAGCTTGAATGTCCGGCAAGTCAAAGGCAGTCACCGCACCCTGACGGTCAATGATCTCATCCCGATTGGTGAGTTGCGCCTTAAAAAGAAGCTGGATGAGCGACTCGACGCTTATGTCAAACTTCAGTACATCCAGGGCGAGCTAGCGGCGCGCCACCCGATTGCCAATGGCGATGCTGGTGGTCAATTGATGGGCGGTGGCCTGGGGCTCGATTATTTTCCTTGGCCCCATAAACGCTGGTTGGGACTGGAGCTCGGGGCTGAATTCTTCAGCGCCGACTACGAGATGCGCGGCCGCTGGGGGCCGATCAAATTGGTCGAACCGGACCGTCTCTGGGGCGCGGGACTCAATCTCGGCTTGGTTGGTGAAATCCCGCTAGGCCAGAGCGAACGCTGGCGCGTCATCTGGGGCGCTGGTTATAACCTGACGGAAACTAATGCTCGCCGAGCGCGAGTTGATCTTGGCGGCTGGTATGGTCTTGTCGGGCTAGAAATTTCTCTAAAGTAACGGGGTCGAACCAAGTGTCGGCCCTGCTTTTTTGTGCCGGATTTAAGCCAAAATCCGGCGTTTTTTAGCCTATTGACAAATACATATTAAGTATGCTAAGCTCAACGGCGGCTAGCAATCAGCCTCTTTTTGCCTATGTTGGCAATGAAGTGGGCTGAAATTGAAAAAGGAGATATAGAGATGAAGATTTCTAATCAGGTTTTTGGTTTGATTTTGGGAGTTTCCGTTGGGGTAGCGGTACTCGGTGGTGTTATTTCGATGACCATCATGCTTGGGACGCCAGCCACAGCGGTGTGGGTAAGCACAATCGAATCCGAGCCATGGGGAGGCGTCGGACGGGTGACCGAGATCGTCAAACGGCAGGACGACAACTTGACCGGCGCGGAAGCCACGCTGTTTCCTTTGGTGAGAGTCGAGATGAAGAAGGGCGTCATTGTGGTGACCGCTCTCGATCCGACCGGCCAATCAAAGGTGGGCGATCAAGTTCGGGTTGAAGAGCAAAAGCTGTTCAACAAGGGGACCTACGAGTCATCCTTCTACTTCATCCGGTCTCCAGCACCGTCCACAATGCCAGCTGCCGAAGCAGGGCACTAAACCAAAGTGCTCCGCCAAACGAGCCCGCTTTTCCGAAAGGTAAGCGGGTTCTTTTTTTTGTGCCAGAAAATGTGATATAAATAAAGGGCTTAAATTATTTCAAAACTATGGAACGTACTTATATTAAGGAGTTGAAGGGGAGTGTTGGGAAGGAGGTGAAGCTTTGCGGCTGGGTGGATGTGCGGCGGGATCAGGGGAAAATGATCTTTATTGATCTGCGTGATGTGACCGGGAAGGTGCAGATGGTGGCGTTGCCGACTCATCCGGAAGTGGTCAAGGCGGCGGATCAGGTGCGGCCCGAATGGGTGGTGGAGGTCCGCGGCAGAGTCAACGAGCGACCGGCTAAGAATGTGAAAGAGGGCGTGATGAACGGCAATTTGGAAATTGAGATTTTAGAATTAAAAGTTTTGAACGAGGCCGCCACGCCGCCTCTCGATGTGCGTTCTGGTGGTCTGGAGATCGGTGAGGAGACACGACTTAAATACCGCTACCTCGATTTGCGCCGCGAGCGCTTACAGAAAAATTTGCGTTTGCGACACGACGTCATCAAATTCATCCGCGATTATCTCTCGGGACAGAATTTCGTGGAAGTAGAGACGCCGATTCTGACCAAGTCCACGCCCGAGGGCGCGCGCGATTACGTGGTGCCCTCGCGCCTCTACCCGGGCAAATTCTATGCCCTACCGCAATCGCCACAGCAATACAAACAACTCTTGATGGTCGCTGGCTTGGAAAAGTATTTTCAGATCGCTCGTTGTTTCCGCGACGAGGACACGCGCGGCGATCGCCAACCGGAATTTACCCAAATGGACCTAGAAATGTCTTTCGTCGAGCGCGAGAACGTGATGGCGCTCAATGAGGATTTGCTGATCAAAATTGTTCAAGCGCTCGCGCCGGAGAAAAAAATTCAAGAAACACCCTTTCCGCGTTTGACTTACCAAGAGGCGATGGCGAAGTACCAGACGGACCGGCCGGATTTGCGGCGAGATAAAAATGACCCCAATTTACTCGCTTTCTGTTGGGTGATTAATTTTCCATTTTTTGAAAAGACCGAGGAGGGCGCTTATACCTTCACCCACAATCCCTTCTCTCGTCCTATGCCCGAGCACGAGGCGTGGCTCGCCGAGGGGAAAGAGGGGACGCGTATCGGCGAAATTTTGACGACACAATACGATGTCGTTCTGAACGGTTTCGAGATCGGCGGTGGCAGTATCCGCAATCACCGGCCGGAGGCGCTCAAAAAAGTTTTCGAGATCATGGGTTTTGAAGACGAGCGGATCGTGCGCAATTTCGGCCACATGCTCGCGGCCCTAGGTGCTGGCGCGCCACCCCACGGCGGCATCGCCTGGGGCCTTGACCGCTTCGTTACTTTGCTCGCCAACGAACCCAATATCCGCGAAGTGATCGCCTTCCCCAAGACCGGCGACGGCCGCGACCTAATGATGAACGCCCCGTCAGAAATCGACGCTAAACAATTGAAAGAGTTGGGGATTAAGTTAGACAAATAAAAATACCCCGCGCTAGATAGCAACGGGGCTAGGAGGGTCACTGGGAATCAGTATGGACAGGTGATGGCGCCAGCCGATTGCAATTTCTGGACGATATCTGGAGGGAGTCCTTCCCACTTGGCCTCTTCGTTCTCTTCGTCTCCAGTGTACTCAAGCGGGCCCACGATCCTCCAAGGCGAGCTATTGCAATTCTTGCGTCTGGCCGTGTACCACTCAGACCCGAGGCTAAGACAGTTGGCCCAGATGTAATCGGCCT
>CAYIMH010000067.1:0-959 GCA_964364525.1 uncultured Candidatus Saccharibacteria bacterium
GTGAAAAACGGATCGCCATACATCTCTAATTCGCCCGCGGGCATAAATGGCCTCAAATCCAGCAAGATGCTCTCCACCCAGTCCGGTCTCCAGCCCCCATAAACTTCTCCCAATTGGAGAATTATCCGCTGGCGACACAGAATTACCGCAGAGAGAAACTCTCGATTGAAGAGCGCCTCGACCAACTCGACAATGGGTATCTGAAGTTCATCTTCAATTTCGACCTCGCCAAGGTCATCGCCCGACTCGATTGGCCAAACCTCTAGTTTGGTAAGCAAGACCCCCAGGTGGATGGTCAATCGCTTCGGATCGCGGGGGTCGAACTCAAGAGAGTAACGCGATTCGAATGGTATTCTCTTGGACAAGTGTACCTCCTTTTCTTTTTTCAAGGACCCAAAGACGTTGAGAAGATATTACCAAACTTGTTACAATTAATCCAATGTCCGCGATTAGAAAATTGATGCCGGCAGAATTCCCGCCCGCGCTCCGCGAGATGGCTGATCCGCCGGAAGAACTTTATCTTGAGGGCGCGTGGCCAACCGAGAACGCCATTTTCCTCACCGTCGTCGGCTCACGCAAATACTCGCGTTATGGTGAGGAGGCCTGCGAGGAATTGATCGCCGGACTGGCTGGCTACCCCATCGTCATTGTCTCTGGACTAGCGCTCGGCATCGACACTATCGCGCATAAGGCGGCGCTTAAGACGGGACTCACGACTATCGCCGTTCCCGGTTCCGGCTTAGACCGTGAGGTGCTCCATCCGCATTCCAATCGCCGCCTGGCGGATGAAATCCTAGAGCGCGGCGGCGCACTTCTTTCTGAATATCCGCCGACGATGCCCGCTGGCCTGCACACCTTCCCCAAGCGCAACCGCCTGATGGCGGCGCTCGCTAAGGGCGTCCTCCTCATCGAAGCCGGCGAGCGATCCGGCACGCTCATCACGGCGCGCCTCGCTCTCG
>CAYIMH010000067.1:969-3772 GCA_964364525.1 uncultured Candidatus Saccharibacteria bacterium
CGCGACGTTTATGCCGTCCCAGGTTCGATTTTCTCGCCCAATTCGGTCGGCACCAATCGCCTGATCCGCGAGGGCGCCACGCCGATCACCTCCAGCCGCGAATTGTTGGAAGCGCTCGGCTTTCAGATGGAGAGCGAGAACGATAACGGCCAATTGAAACTGGATCTCGCCGAACTCTCGCCCGACGAGAAAAAAGTTTATGAATTATTGAAGGTCGAGCCGTTCACGCGCGACGATCTTGTCCGCGCGCTCGGCCTCTCCACCAGCGCCACCAATTCCCTCTTGGGTATCATGGAGATCAAGGGTTATATCAAGGAGGCGGGCGGGGAGATCAGGTTGGGGTAATTTGCAAAATATTCTTATCCATAGTACTAATATACGGCAATGGCTAAAACATCTGGAAATAAATTACTGATTGTTGAGTCGCCGGCCAAAGCGAAGACAATTGAGAAATATCTCGATCACGAGTATGTCGTGCGTGCGAGCGTCGGCCACGTGCGTGATCTGCCGAAGTCGAACAAGAACGCAATTGATATTGAGGGCGGTTTCATCCCCCATTATGAAATCAGCGGGGGGAAGGAGGTAATAATCAGAGAGTTGAAAAAGCTAGCCGATAAATCTAGCGAGGTGGTTCTAGCCACCGACCCGGACCGCGAAGGTGAAGCGATCGCCTGGCACGTCGCCGAGGCCATCGGGCTCGGTGAGCGAAAAGCGACAAGCGACAAGCGAAAAATAAATAGGATTGTTTTTCACGAAATAACCAAAGAAGCGGTGCGGGAGGCGATGAAGCATCCGCGTGGGATTGATATGAATTTGCTCAAAGCGCAGGAGGCACGGCGGGTTTTAGATCGGCTCTTCGGCTACGATTTGTCTGGTCTGATTTGGCAAAAATTACGTTACGGGCTCTCGGCCGGGCGAGTACAATCCCCCGCCTTGCGTATCCTCGTCGAACGCGAACGTGAGATCCGCGCTTTCATACCGGAGAAATTCTGGGTAATTGACGCCGTGTTTATTGCCGGCAAGGTTAAACCTTCCGACGCAGGCGCGGAAGGTTTAACCTTGCCCGCCCATTGTGTCATCGAACCCAAGACAGCCGCGGAAGCGGAGCGGATTGTCGCTAACGCCAAGCAAGCCGAGTGGCAAATTGCCGACGTGGAACAAAGCGAAGCTAAACGCGCACCCCGCGCACCCTTCACCACCTCCACCCTCCAACAAGCCGCCTCCTCCCGCCTCGGCTATTCCCCATCTATCACCATGCGTTTGGCCCAGAAGCTCTACGAGGCGGGCCACATTACTTACATGCGCACCGACTCGACCACCTTGGGCGGCCAGGCTTTAGCTGAAATTGCTAACGTGGTAAAAGATAAGTTTGGTGAAAAATATTATCAAACGAGAAAATTCGTAACTAAGAGCAAAAGCGCCCAGGAGGCTCATGAAGCGATCCGACCAAGCCATGCGAGCAATATGAACGCCGGCAATTCGGCACAAGAACAAAAATTGTATAAATTAATTTGGTCACGAGCGGTGGCCAGTCAAATGGCGGAGGCCAAATTGGCGAAAACTAAGATCATTATCACTGCCGACCTCCACTTGGAGGCTAAACCTCCAAGTGGAGGTTTAGCCTCCAAGTTGCCGGATTTCATCGCTAACGGTTCCGTGATCACCTTCGACGGCTGGCTCAAGGCCGATCCCGGCGCGCGCGGCGAAGATGTTGAATTACCGGTGGTCCAGCAAGGAAATTCCTTGATATTGGAGCGCATAGAGAGCGGGGGTAAGGAAACCGAGGGCCCCAAGCGTTATAGCGAGGCCGGCCTAGTGAAAGAATTGGAGAAACGCGGCATCGGTCGACCATCCACCTACGCGCCGACCATTAAGACCATTATTGATCGTGGCTATGTGGAGAAGGTAGAACGAAGCTTAAAGCCCACCGAGACCGGTGAGGTCGTCAGTGAATTCTTGGAGAAAAATTTTGCCTCCTACATCAGTGATTCCTTCACTAGCGAGATGGAAGATGAGCTCGATCAGATCGCTAATGGCGAGCGCGAGTATGTGAAAACACTAAAAGATTTTTACGGCCCCTTCACTAAGGATATCGCGGCCAAGAAACAAATGCCAAAGATCAGCAACCTGGGCAACGCGCCGGCCAATATCAAATGTCCGGCCTGTGGAGAACCGATGATCATCAAGCTAAGTCGCTCCGGTAAATTCTATTCCTGCGCCCGCTTCCCCGACTGCGCCGGGGCCCTAACTCTGGAGGGAAAAGAAGTGACCGGACCCCGCGAGACCGGCGAGGCCTGCCCCGAATGTAAAGATGGCAAATTAATCGAGCGCGAGGGGCGCTATGGCAAATTCATCGCTTGCTCCAATTATCCGAAATGTAAATACATTAAGAAAGATTCAACTCAAGAAGCCAAAAACGATACGGGGGTGCAATGTCCAAAGTGCAAGGCCGGAACTATGGGTGAACGCCGCGGCCGCTACGGTCTCTTCTACGGCTGTTCCAATTATCCCGCCTGCAAAAATATCATTAAATCCAAACCGACCGGCGCTCTCTGCCCCACCTGCGGCGCTCTAATGATGGCGGGCACCAAAACTATCCCCGAGAGATGCTCGAACAAGGCGTGCGCGAATCATAATCCACATAAGCTGTAAGCTAAACTGTCGGTGCCGACTCCCAGAAATAATAACAGCCGTCGTCGCCAGGTATGGGCGCAGCCCGATCAACACAAATTTGGGCCGCCAGAAAGTTATACACTGTGAATAACGAAATGTCATTCCTCGCTCACACCAAACACGCCGTTAT
>CAYIMH010000068.1:0-3706 GCA_964364525.1 uncultured Candidatus Saccharibacteria bacterium
ATCCCCTGACCCTTCCCGGCAGTCTCTACAGCGGTTTTCGTTATGCTTGTCAGAATTATACCAGCTTAACTCCACCACCGAGTGTTCCACCCACCCTTCCGCCCCATCTTCCATCCGACTTGCACAATTTCTCTGAATGGACCGAATGTACGGGCACGAAATCTGATGGCCTAATCTGTCCAAACGATTTCTGGATATCGCCGACTAAATATGATGTTTATAACCAATGGTCACTGAATGAAAATACTGAACAGGCTTGCCCTCGTGTGAACTGTCCCCCTCCCTATATCCCTCCGGTTTGCGGCAACGGCATTCGTGAGTGGGGTGAGCAATGTGATGGAACTGACTTTGGGGGTGAAACTTGTCAATCGCTCTATGGCAGTGAAGGAACTTTGATGTGCGCTGGTGGCTGTCAGACTTGGTGTAGAAAGGACCCAGTTGTCACCGACCCCAATGACGGCACCGCCTCGTTTGTGTCACCCACCGGAGCGGGGAGTACCATCACCCCCCGCTCCACCAGGGGGACGCTGATTGTGCCGTAGGGGGGAGCGGCGAGCGCTAGTTGCATTTGTCGCTCGACTATATTAGAGTGAATGAGCTTTAACTGTTATAAAGTTAAGCCTTTTAGTTCTCGGTGGCCACGATCAATCAATTAATCAAACGCGGTCGGCGGATTATCCGGCGCAAATCAAGCGCCGTGGCTTTAGCGCGCGGTTTCAATAATGTCAAGAATCGCCCGGTCTTCTACCCGGCGCCTTTCAAACGCGGGGTCTGTACTCAGGTGAAAACGACCACGCCCAAGAAACCGAATTCCGCCATTCGCAAAATTGCTCGTGTGCGACTCACCAACGGCATGGAGGTCACCGCTTACATCCCTGGTATCGGCCACAAACTCCAGGAGCACTCGGTGGTGCTGATTCGTGGTGGTCGGGTTAAGGACTTGCCGGGCGTGCGCTATCACATTGTCCGCGGTCGCTTGGACGCGGAAGGGGTGGAGAATCGTCGCCAGGGCCGCTCTAAGTATGGCGCCAAGCGTCCGCGTTAATTTTCAAACCTTATTTTTAATTATCAACATGCGGCGCAAAGTTAAGAATCGCAATAAGGTGGAGTCGGATCCGGTCTATCAATCCACCAAGGTTAGCAAGCTCGTCAATTACGTGATGGAAGAGGGGAAGAAAAATATCGCTCGGAGCGTTATCTACGGCGTATTGGAAGATATCAAGACGGAGACCAAGCGCGATCCGGTGGAAGTTTTTGAAGACGCGTTAAATAACGTCGGTCCGCTGGTGGAGACGCGGAGTCGGCGGGTGGGCGGCGCCAATTATCAAATTCCTCACGAGGTCTCACCGGAGCGACGTTTGACTTTGGCGCTCCGCTGGCTGGTTAGCATTGCTCGGAGTAAGAAGGGTAAACCCATTCGCGAGCGTCTGCGTGAGGAGATCATGGCTGCCGCCAAGAATGAGGGCGAGGCGGTTAAGAAGCGCGAGAATGTCCACAAGATGGCCGAGGCCAATCGCGCCTTTGCCCACTTCGCTCGTCGCCGCACACCGGCACCAACCCAAGCTTAGAATATGGAGCGCGATTATCCGCTAGAGAAAGTTCGCAATTTCGGCATCATTGCTCATATTGACGCCGGCAAGACGACAGTCTCCGAGCGCGTACTTTTCTATACCGGCCGCTCGCATAAGATCGGCGAGGTCCACGACGGCGAGACAACGACCGACTGGATGGAGCAAGAGCGCGAGCGCGGCATCACTATCACCGCCGCCGCGATTACCTGTTTTTGGGCGCCGACTTATGATAAGGATAATCCCGACCGGAAACATCGTTTCAACGTCATTGATACTCCCGGGCACATTGATTTCACCATTGAGGTCAAGCGCTCCTTGCGCGTGCTCGACGGGGCGGTGGTGGTCTTCGACGGTGTCTCCGGAGTCGAACCCCAATCGGAGACCAATTGGCGCTACGCCGATGACGGCCAGGTACCGCGGTTGTGCTTCATCAACAAGCTCGACCGGATGGGGGCCTCCTTCGAATTTTCTTACGGCACCATTCTTGATCGCTTGACCAAGAAGGCGGTGCGTTATCAACTCCCCGTTGGCCTCGAGGAAAATCATCGCGGCGTGGTGGATCTTTTGACCAAGAAGGCTTATGACTTCGAGGGCGACAAGGGGAGCATTGTTAAAGAGATTGCCATACCGGCAGAATTGCAGGCCGACGTGGATAAGTACCATGCCGAGCTCTTAGAGCGGATCGTTGAGCATGACGAGGTCTTGATGACGGAATATCTAGAGGGCAAGACCATTGCCCTTAATGTGCTCAAGGCGACGCTTCGCAAAGCGGTGATTGCCAATGAGATCGTACCCGTGCTCTGTGGTTCGGCGCTTAAGAATAAGGGCGTTCAGCTTCTCCTTGACGCGGTGATTGATTATTTGCCTAGCCCGCTCGATATCCCGCCAGCCAAAGCGATTGATGAGCGGACGAGCGAAGTAATTGCGGTCAAGCCCTCCGACGAGGAACCCTTCGCGGCGCTCGCTTTCAAAATTCAATCCGATCCCTTCGTGGGCCAGCTGATTTTTTTCCGGGTTTACTCCGGCACGCTCGAGACCGGTTCTTATATTTATAATTCTCGAACGCGCAATAAGGAGCGGATCGGCCGCATTGTCCGCCTGCACGCCAACGAGCGCGAGGAGGTGAAAAAAGTTTTTGCTGGAGAAATTGCCGCCACGGTAGGCTTAAAAGATGTCAAAACTTCCGACACCTTCTGTGATCCAGAGCACCCGGTGATCCTAGAGCAAATCGTTATCCCCGAGCCGGTCGTCAGTATGCGTATTGAGCCTAAGACTAAAGCCGATCAAGAGAAGATGGGCTTGGCGCTGCGCAAGCTCTCGGACGAGGACCCCACCTTCCGCGTCAAGACCGATCAGGAGACAGGGGAGACCATCATCTCCGGCATGGGCGAGCTTCATCTCGACATTATCGCCGATCGGATGAAGCGCGAGTTTAATGTTGAGGCCAACGTTGGCGCGCCGCAGGTGGCTTATCGCGAGACGATCACCGCCCCAGCCGAAGCCGAGGGTAAGTACATCAAGCAATCCGGCGGTCGCGGTCAATATGGTCACGTCCGAATCCGGATCAAGAAGCTTGAGCCGGTGGATCCGGAGGCCAAGGTGTCTAAAAATATCACCCGCGAATCTAATTTTGAATTTATTAATTCCATCAAGGGTGGAGTGGTGCCGCAAGAGTATATTACGCCGGTGGAGAAGGGTGTCCGCGAGGGTATGGAGCGCGGTATTGTGGCCGGTTTCCCGCTGGTGGACATCTCGGTGGAACTCTACGACGGCTCTTACCACGACGTGGACTCATCCGAAATGGCTTTCAAAATTGCCGGCTCGATGGCGCTCCAAGAAGCGGTGGGGAAGGCCAAGCCGGTCCTACTCGAGCCGGTAATGAAGGTAGAAGTCACGGTGCCCGACAAGTTTATGGGCGATATCACCGGCCAGCTCAACTCCAAACGCGGCCAAATTAGCGGTATGGACGACCGGGCCAATCTGAAAGTGATCCGGGCTACCGTGCCGTTGTCTGAAATGTTCGGCTACGTTACCCAGCTCCGCTCGCTCACTGAGGGTCGCGGCAACTTCACCATGGAATTCGACCACTACGAAATTATCCCTAACTCCGTGGCGCAGAAAATCATCGAGACTAG
>CAYIMH010000069.1:0-3588 GCA_964364525.1 uncultured Candidatus Saccharibacteria bacterium
GTTCATCCCTCCAGTCTAACACCCGGTTGTGTCCAAAATGTGCGTGGCTTAACTAATTGACAAGTCGTTGGCGCAAGAGTAGCATCAAATTTGGATGGATCGGGGTTATATTACCCGATTGGTGTTTGTTTTTTACAAATCGAAACAAAGAACAGAGGTGTGATGTTATGAGTGTTAATTTGCCGTTTCGGATTGTCCGGTTTTCTCCGGTTGGAAGCCACCGCGAATTGTTGCCCAAATTTGTCGAGTGTTACCAGAAGGTCTTCGCGACAGAGCCATGGTATGAATGGAAACTCTGCCCCAGATGCAAGAAGTATTGGGGAATAGAGCGGGGAGTGGAGCTCGAAAAAGGGGGGCTCTTTCATTGCGGAGTGCAAGTTGAAGACTTCTGGTCACGCAACCGGGTAGAGAAAGACATTCGTCATGAGGTACACCAAGACTCATCTTGTTGGATCGCCCTCGATAGACCAAGAGTAATTGGTTTCTGCTGGGGTTACCCTGTCACCACGGCCGACCTAGAAAAAAAATTAGGGATAGCCTTGGATGGGCACCTCGTCCGGCATTTTGAGAATGTTCAGACGGTAGCCTATCAAGACGAGATCGGTGTTTTGTTTGAGTATCGAAAACGCGGTTTGGCTAGACAGATGTTTCAGAATCGCCTCTCAGACTTTCTTTCTCAAGGATTGAATGTGGGCGTAGTTCGTACTCGCGAGCATCCCGAGCCAAGTGTCACTTTTTCTTGGTTCACTTCTCAATTGGGATATAAAATAATTGCTCGCTATCCAGACAATGATGGTCGTGTAATTCTAGCTGGGAATTTGAACCACGTCCGATCATTGTTGGGGAAAGAAAAACCGCAATGAGTCTTGTGACCAACAGAAAAAGTAGCCATCGGTGATCAAATTGACTCCGGTGGCTTTTTTATGTTATCAATTAGATCGTGAAGACGCCCAAAGGAGTACGGACAATAACAGGAAATGAAGCCGGAAAAACGGTGACTGTGATGTGCGGCACCCACGGCGACGAGACCTGTGGCATCAAAGCCGTTGAGGAAATCCTGCCGACACTGGATATTGAGGCGGGAAGCATTAATTTTATATACGGAAATTTAGAGGCCATCAAGCGTGGCGCCAGATTTATTGAAATGAATTTGAACCGTGCCTTTCGGCCAGATCAGGAATTGACGAAAAAAGAGCAAGAATCGTACGAGCGCCAACGAGCATTGGAACTCGTGCCCTACTTGATCTCCAGTGCCGCCCTTCTAGATATCCACTCCAGCAAAACCGAGCGTTCTACCCCGTTTTTAATTTGCGAACCTCAAGCTTTCGAGATCACCAAACGCCTGCTTTTCCCCATCCGCTCTTGTGGCTGGGACAAACTCGAGCCGGGGGGCACCGATTACTTCGTTAACCAATTTGGTGGCCAAGGTGTCTGCGCCGAATGTGGCTATCATTTTGACTCAGCGGCAGTCGGTCGAGCCAAGAAGGCAATAATTGATTTTCTGATCATTAATGGAAATATCAGTGGCCAGTTACCAAGCATTAATAATGAACAACGTCAGATTGACGCCTATTTTATCTATCGCACCAAAGATAATTTTGTCCCGACTAGAAATTTTGACGACTTTGAACAATTATACCCAGGCGAGATTATTGGAACTGATGGATCACGAGAAATAAAAACCGGGTCAGCTGATTACATTATATTTTGTCGTCGACGACCGGGACCAAGTGAAGAAGCCTTTATTCTAGGTAAATAGCTATAACGACTTTAGATTAGAGCGGACAGATTGGTAAACGCTTTTCTAACATTATTAATATCTGGACTCAATTCTCGATCGACTTCTAACCTTTTTACTTTTTCTCGGATAATTTTGTAGGCCTTGTGACTGATCTTGCCTAATTTTTGAGGCCCACGAAAATCAATGGCTTGGGCGGCCGATATTAGCTCGATGGCCAAAACATTTTCGGCATTTTCTATAATTTTTAGAGCTTTCCGGGCGGCGATTGTACCCATACTGACATGATCCTCTTGGTTGGCCGAAGTCGGAATAGAATCGACAGAGGCCGGATGTGCCAAAACCTTATTCTCTGAGACTAGTGCCGCCGCAGTATATTGGATCATCATCAGGCCGTTGTGCAAACCAGCTTTATCATCCGAAATTAAAAACATCGGCAAGCCCTCATTATTGTTGGCGTCCAATAATTTGGCCGTTCGGCGTTCCGAAATATTAGCCAATTCAGAAATCGCAATGCCAAACAGATCCATCGCGATTGCCACGGGTTCGCCATGGAAATTGCCTCCGGAAATAACTACATTTCTATCAGCAAACACCAGAGGATTATCAGTGGTAGAATTTAATTCAATTTCCACAACACCTTCAACGTGTTTCAAGGAGTCCCTAACGGCGCCGTTAACCTGCGGGGCACAACGAAGGGAGTAGGAGTCTTGTATGCGATCGGCGACGGAGGCGATCAATTTAGACCCATCTATTACCTTTCTTACATTCGAAGCCGACACTATCTGTCCAGGATGTGGTCTAAGATCGTGAACACTTTTATCGAAAGCGCGAGACTCGCCGCAGACAGCTTCTAGAGTCAGGGCTGTGGCAATATCGGCAACATTCATCAGAATTTTGGCCCTGGCGAGTGCTATTGCTGCTATGCCAGTCATCACCGCCGTGCCATTATTAAAAGCAAGGCCTTCTTTGGCCTCAAATTCCAGTGGGCGCAAACCATGTTCTTTCAGGGCCGCGCGGCCCGAGACAATCTTCCCCTTTTTACTCAGCGCCTTGCCACGTCCTATCAAGACGGCTCCGATATGTGATAACGGGGCCAGGTCGCCAGAAGAACCAACTGACCCCTGAGACGGCACTAGGGGTAAGATATTTTTATTTATAACTTCGGCCAAAAAGCTTACGAAAACTGGGCGAACGCCGGAGAAGCCCCGCAAGAGAGAGTTCAATCTAACGACCATCGAAGCTCTTACCAATGTCGGATCTAGTAATTCACCGACCCCCACACAATGACTGACAATCAAGTTTTCTTGAAGTTCTTTGACCTTATTACTATCAATGAATTTATCTTTGAAATGACCGAAGCCGGTCGTTAATCCGTAGATTATTTTCTTTTTAAATATGGCTTCCTCCACCACCAATCGAGACTTTCCAACAACCTTCATGGCCCGTGAGGTAATTGCCACCTTAATCCCCTTGTTTTTGGCTATTTTAGCTACGTTATCAACGGTCAAATGATGATCTGGACCCAAGGGCTCATGAGAAATTGACATAATTTTGATAGTACTCCCAACCCACCAAAAGTCAATGGGACAAAATAAATTTTTCCAAATCAAGGCGTCGTGATCTGGCCGTCGGCTTGCCGCCCTTGCCGATCCGGAAAAGCATCGCTACTTGTTGAGAGTCTTCGATGCTAAAAGCCTTTTTAATTATCTGATAAGCATCTTTTATCATTTCGATATGTTGGGTCCTAAAAATATCTCCCTCTCCGGCTTGAATCCGATGACGAAACCAGAGTACGCCCGTCATCGGTTGCAGACTAAGGCCCAGCCTAGTTGCTGTTAACCAAATTT
>CAYIMH010000070.1:0-3535 GCA_964364525.1 uncultured Candidatus Saccharibacteria bacterium
CACCTTTAATGTTCCCCAATGTCCGTTTTGCCTATGCCCTGGCTTGGTGCAATAATAAATAAACTCTCCGACTTTGTTCGCGGTAAATTCAACCGTTATTTCTTGATTAGGCTGGGTATCGGCATAAACATTATACTCATCAATCTTAAAATCATGCGCGCCTTTAGTCACGGTAATTTTAATTCTGACCAAATCTCCCTGATTAACCGTAATTTCTTTAAGAGAATATTGCGGCCTGGGCTGACCGTCAACAATTTCATAGAAAGAATCCATGGCAAATTCTTTAACTGCCGGTTCTTTATTGTTTTCCGTCGCGGCTGGAGCGGCATTTTCAATAACCTTATTCTGATTATTACTAACCGCCCCAGTCTCTGGCGCAGACTTTTTATTATTAAGTGCGACAATAATTGCTACCGCGATAATACCAATAGCAACTACTGCCATAATTATTTTTTTGTTCACCCCGTTAGAAATTTGTGTGTTCATAATAAATTTATTTTGTAACTCCGTTAGATTAATTTATCTAAATTTCTAACGGGGTTCATAAAATTTTTTCTAAATAAACTACCTCGCAGCAAGCTGACGAGGTATTAAATCTCGAAAAGTCTTGGCTGGTTGGTATAAATTTGTTCATACTTTAACCCTTGATTCTGGACATATTGCCTAATAATCTCCTCGTTCGCTGACTTACCGACAGTGTTAATGTAATACCCTTTTGTCCAGAATTCCCCGCCCCAGAGCAATTTTCTGATTTCTGGCTTTACACGAAATACTTCCCGGGCCGTGATACTCTTTACTATTTTTGCCAGATTGGTAGGGCTAATCATCGGAACGGATTGAATTAGAAAATGAACGTGGTTTTGATCAACGCCAATTTCAACAAAATGTATATCAAACCTTTTTTCAATCCCCAGACAAATCTTCTTAATCTCTTGATCCACGCCTGCCACATCCCTAAATACATTTCTGCGATATTTAGCCGGACAAACCAAATGATATAGTAACAAAGACGAATTATGTGATTTCTTTATGTGTTCTGACATGTTTTCATTCTAACATGTCCGCCCCTCGAGGCAAGCCTCTGAAGATTCAAGGTCTAACTGCACCACTTTAGATATATTTGGCTATTACTTCATTAGGCGTTAAATAATTTAATGATTTCCTGGGGCGGTTGTTAAGCCGCTCCTGTATGGCGTAAATCTCCTCATGGCTTATCTTAGACATATCAGTTTTTCTTGGCAAGTACTGCCTGATCAATTTGTTCAGATTTTCTATGCCGCCCTTTTGCCACGAAGCGTAAGCGTCGCAGAAATATGACTGAATATTAAAGGTGTTCAGGGTATGTAAATGTTTGGCATTCTCCAAGCCGTTATCCCTGGTGATGGATTGCCATAACTCATTGGGCAACGACTCGATGCTCTCGGCAATGGCCTGCTCGGTCTCAATCGCTTCTTTACTGGCTAATTTATGTAAACGGCAGAGCATAGCTTTTCTCTCATACTGCACCGACAAGGTGTTTTTTTGTTTGGAAAAAATCATACTGTCGGTTTCCCAGTCGCCGATCCGCTCTTTTCTACCAATTTCTTCGGGGCGGAGATGAATTGATATTCTCTCCGGAATATTGATTTTATTGCGTTTCCGGCGATCAAACCGTCTGCGCCGCTTAGATCGCTTGGTCCTCAAATGCGGATACAAATATTCAAATCGGCCTTCGCCATTGTAGATATATTGATAGATGTTTTCGTGGCTGACGGTAGTCCCGTCCAGGCCAGGCGGCGGCTGATGTTTGAGTCGGCCGGCGATCTGATCCGGACTGCGATCTTGATTTAATTCATTAACCACATGTTTTCTTAATTCCGTATACTCAAATTTTTCCAATTTCTTTTTATTCTTTTTCCTTTGCCTGGCTTCGTGGATTATCTGGGCGTAAACTGCCCGATAAGGCAAATAGTCGCCGCTGTTTCTTTTGACTTCCCGTGAAATGTCCGTATGCTCGCGGCACAGTTTTCTGCCTATCCATCTCCGGCTCTTGCCCATCTTTAGATACAGCTCAATTTGCTCCCTCTCATAGTAGGTTATCTTTGATATTTTAGACATAAGCAATTATTCCCTAAATGAATTAATTGCTTATTTTAACATATCTTAAGGTGGTGCAGTGGGGTTTGAATCTTGTTATAAAAAAATATTATTGACATAAATTTAGTTTTGTGATAAACATATATATTAATCTCGCTCTTTAAAATATTGGCTAATTACCGCGGTTTTCAAGTAATTTAGAGTAGACAGCTTGAATTACATGAAAACCGCGGTGATCGGAAGAAACGATTAGCTGCGGTTACTTTCCGCTTACGTTTCTTCCCGGAACTTCTGCCAGTGCGGCCGCATTGGCGGGCATAAAGTTAAGGAAGCCGAAAGCTTCGGCGGATTGGACAGTCAACAACAAGCAAACAGAAAACAAAAACATGAAAAGGTTAACTACAGTAGTCATCGCGTTGGCCTTGTGCCTTATCGCGGTAAGCAGTGCGCTCGGGCAGGCCATAGTCTGCACCGAGAGGAGGGTCGACGGGACCACAAACAACTGGTACCTGTCCGAAGGGCGTATGGTCACCGTTAACAGTGTGCCACGCCTGGCCTACGATCCAGGAGTGGTTCACGAACCCAACGGTTCGTATCCGATCGTGTACTTCTACCTCTCGATCGGCGGCAGTCCGACTTCTGATTCCTTCGCCGGCACTGGCGAATTCACCTTCCCGCCGCAAGCGGATGGCGTCGAGATTCAGGTACATTACCAGAAAGCCGGCGATGATTGGGATGTTGGCCAAACCACGAAGTCTGCGGGTGCGCAGACAGTCAGGTGCCTTAATATGGTGGTTCCGAAGGGCTTCCTGATTAGTTTCGTCGTCCGAGTGAAGGTCGAAGACTGGGTTTCAGACGGCACTCCCATCAATGTTGAGCTCAAGGGGCTCACTGGTCTCTTCGGAGTAACTCTGGGAGAAATCCCGGAATTTCAGCTCTCGCCCAACACCGGCCCGTGGCGGATGACCTGGTGGAAACACCCGGTTCTGACGAACATCGAAAAGTCAGGAAGCAATCTCCGCCTGACAGTCGCCTCCCCGCCCCACTATTGGGACGGGAACTGGTACTTGGAGACCAGTACGGATCTCCGAGGAGTATGGACGAGGGTAACGCCCACGCCCATTCTCATGGCTACCACTGATCCAATCGCGATCAGCCGGGTGCTGCAGGTGCCATTTAACGGCGCCGAACCGTGCCGGTTCTTCCGGACAGTTCTGGCTCCATAGGCAGCGAACCAAAGTTCGCTAGCCAACAATTCACAGCCGCTCCTGACTAAGTCATTCATTTGACAAGGTCGGAGCGGTTATTTTTTTAATCTTGATTAATACACTTAATAAAGTAATTTAGATATTTATTTTAATATTAGCCAAATTATGTTTATAAATAAACAAAAATAGTATAATAATGAAGATTCAAGGTCTAACTGCACCACTTTAGATATATTTGGCAATTACTTCAT
>CAYIMH010000071.1:0-3530 GCA_964364525.1 uncultured Candidatus Saccharibacteria bacterium
TCTGATAACGGCGTGTTTGGTGTGAGCGAGGAATGACATTTCGTTATTCACAGTCAATAGCATAGAAGTCAAGATAGAAAACCTGGTCCAAAAAAGTTTCGGAGAAAGTGTGTTGGAGTTTGTACATTCCATCAATCAAGCCACCTTTTTTATACGCCGAATATTTTTCCAATGTTTGCACGTACTCACTTGCGGTTTTCTCCACCGGCAATTTTTGCTTCTGGCACCAGGCCACAAAACCGGCAACCCCTTCTTGTCGCTCGCCAGCAGGAGTAATGAGCAAGAAATTTTCCTTAATCGTCTGTTGGATTTGAGGATCAAGAGCGGGGGATTCACCTCGTTCCAGTTTCTGTTCCAACAAATAGAAGACTTTCGGCGGTCGACCGATCTTGGCCAGCCGTTTTTCAGTTATTAGATCATTGAGATGCCGATGGACAATCTGACGGCTAAAACCAAGATGATTGGTGATCTCCTTAGCGGTGGCTTGTTTTCTGCCCCTTATATAAGCGATAATTTGATCTTTAGTGTTCATAATATTGGCCATTATATCAGTTTACAGTTTACTGTCAACTGTATGACCACTTTTTCACCGCCCACGCCTCGTCCGCCAATAATTGGGGCGAGACGAAGTAATCGATCCATGGTAACATTGATTGTGGATCAAGAAAGGAGGTCTGTCGTATGCGTTTGCCTGGTAAAAACTGGCTCGTGATTCCGGTGTGCCTATTGCTGGTAGCTGGTATCGCTCCCATCTTGTTGTTGGTCGTTGCCGCCTGCTTTATACACGATATGGCCATCTCTGATGACGAATCGGGCTGGATGTTCGATTGAAGCCGTCGATGACCGACGGCAAGCGCCCCGGGTTCTACCTGAACCCTCGGCGCTGTTTTTTGTGTTATGATTTTGGGGATGAGGACGCTCTCAATTACTATTGCGGTACTTATTATCATCGGATTAGTCGTGTTATTATGAGGCCTCACTATGTCCGAGAATCAGGCGACGTCCCCGATGACGATCTTCCCCATTAACTTGTCTCTTACCGAGGGACAGACTAAAGAGGTCGCCGGCACGACTCTGGTCATCACCTACCAGAGCACCGATTATCGCATTGGTCCCGGTTACTCTGGTGGTCGAAGGTCAGACATCCGGACGGCAAGTCTGGCAATTAGCGCCCGGCCAGGCCAAAATGTTTGGGGTTGATTATCTGATAAGCTTCGTCGGCCTTGCCCGACCGACCGAGGAGTATGACCCTCGCCAGCCAGTCTCACCCAGCCCGATCGTTACTTTGTCGATTGCCCGGGTGGAAAAATAAAATTATCTTATGTCGCAATACTATCGCGGGAAGCGGGGGAAGAATATTTACGATCCGAAAGTGAATGGTCCCAAGCCGGTGGGGAGGGGGGAGCCCTTTCGCTTAAGTCGCTCGAAAATTGATTTATTTTTGGAGTGTCCAAGGTGTTTCTATCTAGATCGGCGGCTCGGTGTGGACCGGCCGCCCGGCTTCCCCTTCAACTTGAACTCGGCGGTGGATCATTTGTTGAAAAAGGAATTTGATCTCTACCGCGTCGCTGGCACGGCTCATCCTCTAATGAAGTCTTACGGCTTAGAGGCTGTGCCCTTCTGGCATGAGAAAATGGAGGAGTGGCGCGACGCTCTTCGCGGTGGCGTTACCTATCTCCATCCGGCCACTAATTTTTTTGTCACTGGCGGGGTGGACGATATTTGGGTCAATCCGGCCGGCGAGCTTCTGGTGGTGGATTATAAGGCGACGAGCAAAGACGGGGAAGTTAATCTGGATGCTGAATGGCAGAGTAGTTATAAGCGGCAGGTGGAAATTTATCAATGGCTCTTGCGACAGAACGGTTTTAAGGTTTCTAACACGGCTTATTTTGTTTATGTGAACGGTCGGCGCGACGCCGTCGCCTTTGATGCCCGGTTGGAGTTTGATGTTAAATTAATTCCTTATGTCGGTAAGGACGCCTGGATAGACGGCGCGCTAGTGGCCGCCCACCGCTGTCTCACGAGCGAGGCTTTGCCTAACTCCGGCCCTGATTGCGATTATTGCACCTACCGCGAGGCGGTAAAGAATGTTGAGCCGAGCCAGCCGCGGATGTTATAATTAACTCCATGTTTACGATCTTATCACCGGAGAGTTGGGACATTGTTTTGAGATTAATTGTGGCGATTGGTCTCGGCGCGGCGCTGGGGGTGGAGCGCTCCTTAGCCAAGAAGACGGCGGGGATGCGCACTTACGCCTTGGTAAGTATGGGCTCGGCGCTCTTCGTGATTATCGCCGAGCTAGCTGGCAAAATTTATTTGGCGAATGGGGCCGGCAGTCTCGATCCGCTCCGGATCGCCTCACAGGTTATCGTCGGGATTGGCTTCTTGGGGGCCGGCCTGATCATTTTCAAAGACGATCGTTTGCGCGGACTCACCACGGCCGCCGGCCTCTGGGTGGCGGCGGGTATCGGTATGGCCGCGGGTCTCGGCTTCCACATTTTGGCTATTGTCGTCACCATCTTTACTCTCTTGATTTTTACGGTTCTCTGGCACGTGGAACAATGGCTGGAGCGTCAGGCCCACAAAGATTAGTGGCTTCTCTGTCTCACCATGTCGGATACTAGCGAGCGTACTAAAAAATTAAAACAGATTCGCGACGAAATTTTGGTACTTAAGGCGTCGCCGCTTTATCGATACCGCGTCGAGCATAAATATTTCCCGGTCATTGGCGAAGGCAGTCACGAAGCTAAAATTATGTTTATCGGCGAGGCGCCGGGCAAGAACGAGGCCGAAACGGGGAGGCCTTTCTGCGGCGCTTCAGGCAAAATTCTAGATCAATTGCTCGAGTCGGCCGGTATTCGTCGTCCAGAAGTTTATGTGACTAATATCGTTAAAGACCGACCGCCGGAGAATCGTGATCCACTACCGGCCGAGATCGCGTTCTACGCGCCCTTCCTCGATCGCCAAATTAATATTATCCAACCCCAAGTGATTGCTACCCTCGGCCGCTTCTCGATGAAATATATTATGGAAAAATTCGGTTTGGCCGACGCGCTTCGCTCGATTACCCAGAACCACGGCCAACTCTTTGCCGCCCCCGCCCCCTATGGCCCGGTCAAAATCCTCCCGCTCTACCACCCCGCCGTTGCCGTCTACGACCGTTCCAAACTCGACGAATTGAAGGCGGATTTTCAGAAATTGAAGGAGATTGCGTAACACAATTATTGCTTAACCAAAAATTTATTGATTCGCTTCGCGAGTAAATATCAATGATTCAGACTTGCCTGCCCGCAATGCTAAGGCATAGCTTTGACGGGCGGGCGGAGACGGAACACGAACTCGTAGGCCGGACTCCACCCGCGGCCGGGCGGCGCCCAAGGGCCGTACAGCCACAAACCGTCGCCGTCGCGCCCCAGCCGGAAGACGCTCGGGCCACCGCCGGAGTCGGCGATTTGCTTCATACCCATATGAATCGATTCATTTAAAGGTTGGTTTCGATACTTCAAGCGATAGTTGGGACCGGTATCGGC
>CAYIMH010000072.1:0-3469 GCA_964364525.1 uncultured Candidatus Saccharibacteria bacterium
CATGCGTGAGACAGGTTGGTCTCCTATCTACTGCAGGCGTTGATTCTTGAGGGGAGTTGTTTCTAGTAAAGTATTGCTACTTCAAGGAGTAATCCTTGATGACAATGCGGCTTATAACGGTGAAGTCTACGTTACTACCGGTTTTAGAGGTCTTTATGCACAGGTCCGCGTATCTAGAACTCGCTTGAGGACCGGAAAGTGATATGATAATACCGTGGGAAGTTTCTTGTGCTGTATAGTGGAGGTGATGAGTCAGCAGAAGCGACAAACGATAAACGCCGGCTTTTGGTCGGTGCCAAGTATTTTGCTCTCGAGCATACGCATCGTGCTGACATGAGAAACCATCATCACCATTGCCCACTCGATAGATCCTTGGGGTCAACCGAGTGGGCTCCATTATTCAGCACAAGAAACCCCGTAACGACTGTGTACTTGATTACACGACTTATACGCAGAGGAATCAGTCCGTTCGAGATTGACTGCTCGTATAGGTAAGATGCCGCTATCCCAATCACGTCTAACGTGATGGATAAAGATATAGTCTGTGCTCCAGGAAACAGGGGAATGAACGACGAGAGGACCGAAATGAACCGACCTCTGGTCTGGGAGCTCTGCCGCCAGGTGGACCGCTCCGTAGCTATGTCGGGAAGGGATAACCGCTGAAAGCATCTAAGCGGGAAGCCCACCCCAAGATTAGGAATCGTTATGAGGCTCGTAGCAGATTACTACGTTGATAGGCACTAGGTGTAAGCGCCGCAAGGTGTTTAGCCGAGGTGTACTAATTAGCCCATTCCCATTAGGAAATCTGGAAGTCATACAGGGAACGATCATTATTTTTTTGTTGTAATAATCAACAGGCGGCTCGATCGAGCTTCCTGTTCTGGTGGTTTAACGCGGCGGCCACACCCGATCCCATTCCGAACTCGGTCGTTAAGCGCCGTAGTGCCGATGGTACTCGCCAGGGGAGAGTAGGCATCCGCCAGAACAGGGAGCTTGATTCTTTTATCGCTGACACTCTGGTGTTAGAATATACTAATAATGCTAACCTGGAGTGTTAGACGTCGAGTTTTTTATCTCACCATCGCCGCCGTCCTCGGTGGAGGCGTGCTTTTGGGTGTCTGGTGGCAGTTCAAGCCCATACCTTCCTGTTTCGATGGTCGCCAGAATCAGAACGAAGTGGGGGTCGATTGCGGCGGCCTCTGCGCGCGGGTTTGCTTCTCGGAAGTTAAGGATCTGCGGGTGGTCTGGACTCGGGTCTTGGCTATTGCCCCCGGTCAATATGACGCCGCCACGCTGGTGGTCAATCCTAATCGTCAGCACGGGACCAAGCGCTTTGGCTATGTCTTGCGCCTGCTCGATCGACAGGGGATTCTCATTACCACTAAGCCGGGCGAGGCTTACTTAAATCCCGGCGAGAGCTTCATTATCTATAATAGTCGTCTTAACGTTGGGCAGCGGGCGCCGGACCGTGCCATCTTCGAGATTGTCGAAGCGCCGATTTGGCAGAGGGTCGAGGAGGAGTCACCCGACTTCACTTTAAGACAAAGAAGTTTTGCCAACGCGCCCTTCCCCAGCCTGGTGGCCGATATTAAAAACGAGACCCTGCTCCCTTGGCAGAACATCGAAGTGGTGGCGCTCTTGGCGGACGCCGACGGCAACGCCTTCGCTGTTAGTTCGACATTGGTGGACCAATTAGACAAACAAGGCACGGCCGAGGTCGCCTTCACTTGGCCCCAACCCTTCCCCATTGCCCAGCCGGTCATAAATTTCTATACTCATGTCAACCTAATGGGCGATTAGGCGTTAAGCAATGACCGAATTATCTTTTCGCCAGCGCTGGTGGCAGCGGCTCGACTGGTTACTTTTCTTAGCCACCCTACCTCTCTTGGGGGCGGGTTTGGTGACGATGAGCTCTTTCACCGCCGAGAGCTATTTCTTTGGACGACAATTGCTTTGGATTGTTATTGCCGTTACCCTTTTCTTTGCCTGTAGTTTTATCGATTGGCGTTTCTTGCGTCGGAGTGGTGTGGTGGTGGGTATTTTTATTGTCGCCAACGCCGCCCTGCTCGGTTTGGCCGCCTGGGGTCGGGTGGTCAAGGGGGCCCAGAGCTGGTTCTCCTTGGGCAGCGTCTCACTCCAGCCGGCCGATTTTATGAAGTTGGCGCTCATCCTCGTCTTAGCCAAATATCTATCTCGTCGCCACGTCGAGATTGCCAATGTCAAGCACATTATTGTCTCGGGTATTTATATGTTAATCCCCTTTCTCCTCATCTTCCTCCAGCCAGATTTTGGTTCCGCCATTATCATTTTCTTTATCTGGTTCGGCCTCATTATTTTCTCCGGTATTTCCAAGAAGCATTTGGTGGCGGTTTTAGGCGGCGGCATCTTGCTCGGCATTGTTGGCTGGTTCTTAATCTTGGCGCCCTATCAACAGGAACGCATTCTCACTTTTATCCATCCGTTGGCCGATATCCGCGGCGCCGGCTACAATTCTTATCAGTCCACTATCGCCGTCGGTTCCGGCCAGGTCTGGGGCAAGGGTGTGGGCTATGGCACCCAATCGCGACTCAAATTCTTGCCCGAGTATCAGACCGACTTTATCTTCGCCGCTTTTGCCGAGGAGTGGGGCTTTGTCGGCGTCCTTCTCCTCTTCTCTCTCTTCGGCTTAGTGGTTTGGCGCATTATTAGGAATGCCATGATCGGCGAGACTAATTTTGAGGCGCTTTTTGGTATCGGTTTGGCGGTTGTTTTCATCAGTCATTTTGTCATCAATGTGGGGATGAACGTGGGTCTTCTGCCGGTGACTGGCCTGACTCTACCTTTGGTCAGCTATGGCGGCTCGCACCTCTTGGCGGAATTCATCGGCCTCGGCATCTTGATGGGTATGCGCCGTTATTCCCGCGGCTTCCACCGCGACGATATGAAGAACGAGTTTCTGGGGGTGGCATGAAGGTAACCAGTTGTTATAATATAAACAAGAATATATGGGCACCGATTTCCGCAACGTTTTAAATAAGAAGGCCGGTTTTACTCTCGTAGAATTGATGGTGGTTATCTCCATAATTTCGCTTTTGAGCAGTATCTTTTTGACCACGTTTAACCGCGCTCGCGACAAGGCCAGAATCGCCAGCGGAATGCAATTTGCCGCGTCCATTTATCACGCCCTCGGTTCAGAAATGATTGGGCAATGGAATTTTGAGGACGTTGCTAATCCTGGTTACGATTCATCTGGGAATAATCGTCACGGCACTCCCTCTACTAGTGCCCGCTTGGACACCGATACCTACGATACGTCTTCTGGTCATTCGGCGTTTTTTAATGGCAGCAGTTACGTTATCGTCAACAATGCTCCTGCCGCCAAGGACATCAAAACTATCTCATTTTGGGTAAAATTCAATACTCTTACTTCTGATTCTATACACTGTGAATAACGAAATGTCATTCCTCGCTCACACCAAACACGCCGTTA
>CAYIMH010000073.1:0-3450 GCA_964364525.1 uncultured Candidatus Saccharibacteria bacterium
TTTTTGTTTCTTTCGCTCGCACCTTCGACGCGCTATAATTAACTGATGGAACAGGGCGGTTTCAGAGAGGAGCCGAAGTTTGCCACTCCCGAGGCGGAGTTGAGTTATCTGCGCGAGCAAATTGCGACCAAAGAGAAGATGTTGACCGAACAGCAGGAGGCGGTGAGCCGAGAAGCGGTAGCCGCCGAGGAACTTCAGGCTTATCGCGAATTTAAGCCGCACGAGGTGCTGACGCCGACCTACGCGCTCAAGCCGCACCAGGTGGAGGAGATCGTGCTGGAATTGTCACCCGAGCTCCACGACGAACAAATGTCGGAGCTCCTGACCGTGCTCCAAGAGCGCGGCCTTCGCAATGCCCTCACGGTGGTTGAGCGTCTCAATAATCCTCATCTCGACGACGATTTCCACCGCTTCTTGGTGGCTTATCTCTTGGCTGGTCGGGCGGTCACCGATAATCCGGAGAAAACGCCGGTGGCGAGGGCGCTCAAACTGGTGCTCTATGAAGTGGTTTTGCCCGAGCCCGAGGAGGAGAGCAATAAGCGGCCGCTCAAGGAATTGCTCTCGGCGATGGAACAATTTTATGCCGGGATGTTGGCCGCGACCGGAGCGTCAGGGCTGGTCACCGAACCCAATTATTTTACCCTCGAGATCGCCAATCCTAACCGGAGCGAGGAATTTATTTTTTACGCGGGCGTGCCGCGCGCGCGGCGCGAACTCTTCGAAAAGCAGGTGCTGGCGATTTTTCCTCACGCCAAACTCCGCGAGGCCAAGGATGATTATAATGTTTTCAACGAGAGCGGAGTGTCGGTGGGCGCCGAGGCGGTGCTCGGCGAGCGGGCAGTTTTCCCGCTTAAGACTTACGATAATTTCGATTTCGATCCGCTTAACATCATCCTCAATAGTTTTTCTAAAATTGATCGGGAGGGTGAGGGCGCGGCCATCCAATTTGTGGTGGGACCAGCCGAGCCGGAAGTGGCCAAGGATTATAAGAAGGCCCTCGCCGATCTACAGAAAGGTAAATCGGTGGCCGAGGCGACCAGATTCTACCACGGTGTTTCCGGCGTTCTCTCTAAAGGCCTCGACTCGCTCCTCTGGGGCGATAAAGATAAGAAGAAGGAGCCGGGCGTGCCGCCTAAGCCGGTGGACGAGACGGCGGTGGAAAATTTGAAGGCTAAACTCGCTACGCCCTTGCTTAATTGTCAGATTCGCGTTGTCGCTTCTTCCGTCAATCGCGAGGGGGCCCTAGCCATCCTCCAGGATCTCGAGTCGGCTTTCGGTCAATTTGAGCATTCGCGCGGTAATAAATTGAGTTTTCGTCCCAAAGAAAAAAAAGAACTGAAGCGCCTGCTCCACGATTTTTCTTATCGTCTCTATGATCCAGCGCGAGCCTTAGTGCTTAATCAACGCGAGCTGACCACGATTATGCATTGGCCCCAGAGCGCGATGCGGGCCGCGTCGCAACTCAAGCAGACCCGGGCGGCCTCGGCTCCAGCGCCGCTCGGTCTGCCAGAGCAGGGGATTCTCTTGGGTGTCAATAAAAATCAAAATGTGGAAACTAAAATCTTTATGGCCCGGGAGGATAGATTGCGCCATTTCTACACGGTTGGTCAGACCGGTACCGGTAAAACCACTTTGCTTAAAAATATGATTGCCCAGGATATCCAGAGCGGTGACGGCGTCTGCATGATCGATCCGCACGGCTCGGATATTCAGGATGTGCTCTCGATCGTGCCGCCGGAACGTTACGAAGATGTCATTTATTTCGATCCGGCCTATACCGCTCGGCCAATGGGCTTGAATATGTTGGAGTACGACGCCCGCTTCCCGGAGCAAAAAACTTTCGTCGTCAACGAGATGCTCTCCATCTTCAATAAATTATTTGATATGAAGGTGGCTGGCGGCCCGATGTTCGAACAATATTTCCGCAATTCCGTGATGCTGGTCTTAGAGGATCCGACGAGCGGCAACACTTTGCTGGATGTCTCGCGCGTCTTGGCTAGCAAGTCTTTCCGTGATCTGAAAATCGCGAATTGTAAGAATCCCATCGTGGTCCAATTCTGGAAGGAGATTGCCGAGAAGGCCGGCGGGGAATCGTCCTTGGCCAATATCGTGCCGTATATTACTAGCAAATTCGACGTCTTCCTCCAGAACGACATTATGCGGCCGGTGGTGGCGCAGGAGAAATCGTCATTCAATTTCCGCGAGATTATGGATCAGAAGAAAATTCTCTTAGTGAATTTATCTAAAGGCAGACTGGGTGACATCAATGCCAATTTGATCGGTCTGATCTTGGTTGGCAAAATCCTAATGGCCGCCCTGTCGCGCGTGGACTCTCTTGGCACCGAGCTACCGCCCTTCTATCTCTATATTGACGAGTTCCAGAACATCACTACCGATTCAATTTCCACCATCTTGTCCGAAGCGCGGAAATACAAATTAAGCATCAATATCGCCCACCAATTCATCAAGCAATTAGACGAGAAAATTAAAGATTCCGTTTTTGGCAACGTCGGCTCCATGGCCATTTTCCGCGTTGGTTCGGAGGACGCCGAATTCTTGGAGAAACAATTAGCGCCAGTTTTCACTGCCCGCGACATTATGAATATTGATAATTTTAACGCCTATCTCAAGCTCTTGGCGGGTGGTAAACCGGCCAAACCATTTAACATCGAATGTCTGCCGTCACCGAAAGGCGACCAAGCTGTCGTCGACAAACTTAAAGAACTTTCCTATCTCAAATTCGGCCGCCGCCGTGAAGAAGTCGAGGCCGAAGTCCTAGCCAAATACAAAAAAACCCCATGAGACCAGCCCGCGTTGGCGGGCGGTACTCACGGGGTCGTAGTTCACTCCATCTCGAAACCGGCTGGCTCCGGTTTTTCATCTATCCGTTCGTGGAGATCGAACAGATCCATCAAAGTACGAAAATCTGCAATCATATTTGCGACCGCCTTTTCGGCGTCTTGGAATATTCCGTCTGCCAGGTCATCTTCCACTTCCGGCAGCTCTCTTCTCAGGCATCCCCATTCGTCAGAAAGGTCTTTGATTTCTAACTGGGCCAAAGAGATAGAAATCTCAAGCGAGTCAGGAATACCCAGGTCAAATCTGATGGCCCGCTCTTTGACCGCCTCAAGTGTCCGCAAATGACGCTTGCACGTTGCTTGCTCCCTGGCCGACTCAAAGAGCTTTGTCATATAAGCCATTTTGATAAGAGCGACCTCGTCGATCTCTGCCACCCCATGCGAGCTGAGCAATTGTGAAAAATCTATCCGCGCTTCCTCGAAGAGTTTTTCGCCATTACTGATGAGAAGGGACGAGAAACAGTCTGCACGAACTTGCTCCAGGTGATCCCTGCGGCCGATCATTCTCTTGGCGGCGAGAACGAGCTGTTCAAGAACTCTGTGAATAACGAAATGCTCCAACCCCCAGTTTTTTGATACAATGCAGACGGCT
>CAYIMH010000074.1:0-3441 GCA_964364525.1 uncultured Candidatus Saccharibacteria bacterium
TTTCTAGGTGTCAAAGATCTGACGATGGCTGATCGCGGCAGTAAAATAGGCTAGATTAAGAAAAAATTTGCTTTTCCGGAAGCGCTGAAAATCGTCGGGTCGTCCCTCGCCAAATTCGGTCCCCAATATGCCGAGATGCTCGACAATTTTGCCCGCCGCGGCCAGATTGATGTCTATCCGCGCCAAGGCAAGACGGGCGGCGCTTATTGTTCCGGCCTCAATCAGCATCCGACTTTCCTCTTATTGAATCACGTCGACGATATCCGTTCAGTCGAGACCCTCGCGCACGAGATGGGCCACGCCATCCACACCGAATTGAGCAAGAAGCAATTGCCCCATTACCGCGGCTACTCCACCGCCACCGCCGAGGTCGCCAGCACTTTCTTCGAGCAATTGGCGATCGCCAAGCTAGAACAGCACTTGTCTGATAAGGAGAAATTAATTTTTCTGCATAATCGATTGCTCGGCGATATCTCCACCATCTTCCGCCAAATCGCCTGCTTCAACTTCGAGCTCGAACTCCATCAGCGCATCCGCGAGGCCGGCCAGCTAGACAAGGAGGAGATCGCCAAATTGCTGGCCAAACATCTGCGCTCTTATACCGGCGCAGCGATGAAAGTTACCAGCGACGACGGTTATTTCTTCGTCTCCTGGTCGCATATCCGCCGCTTTTTCTATGTTTATTCCTACGCCTGCGGTCAGCTGGTTAGCCGTGCGTTATATGAAAAATGGAAAGCTGATCCGAGCTACGCCACAAAAATTGAACAATTTTTGAAAGCCGGTTGCTCGATGAGTCCGGAAAATATTTTTAAGTCTATTGGCATTGACACCACCGATCCCGCCTTCTTTGAGGGCGGCCTAAAAGCCATCGAGTCTGATATCAGCCAACTGGAAAAATTAGCTAAATAAAAAAATGGAGGCCGTCGTGAGCCTCCGAATGAACCAAAGATAATATGGGTGCAATAATGCGACTTATTTCGTCAAGCCACACTGGTGGTATCAAACGCACCCGACCCCCAGCAGAGCCGTCATTGCAATCCCGAGGCGTAGCAGAAGATTGTACAGTCCAATCCTCATGGCCCACCCCCTTTCTCTCTTTCCCCAGAAAGAGCTAAGCTGTCTAAATTATAAACTGCCGCGGAAAAAATAAAAAGGGCGGGTAGAGTAGATGTGATAGATCAAGTGCTGGCAATCCGGTAGTCATCGAGGTCGAGATCCATAAAATCAGTTCGGATACCGGCATATCCGGCCTGGTTAATAGTCGCCCCGCCATATTTAACGCCATCATCGAGCGCCTCCAGCGCCAATGTCCAAGCACCGGTTCGGCCGATATCGGTATACAGCTTGATGGTCACCCGGCCGTCGGTGCCGGTCGTGACCTCACTCTTAAGACCGATCCAGGTATCGAGCGGCAGTAAATTAGGATTGGTATCGCGCTCGTAAGTCCGGCCATCAACAGTAAAAATCGGCTGATAGGCCATGGTGTAATAACTGCCCTTAATCTTTTTCTTGATCACCGCCGCGCCGTCCATTCGCAGACCAGTGTAGTAAAGATCGTCACCGCCCTGATAACGATTGAAAAGAAAGAGGCCGTTGGAGGCGTTGCGATTGGGACTGGCGCTAAAATTAAGCCGATTGATTCGAAAATAGTTTTGCTGGGAAAAATTCAGCCACTGACTGGTTTGGACCAGGCGGAAAATATTCTGGGGATGAAGACCGCCATCGGTATCGAGCGGATTGCTGGCGGCATAAAGCTTGTACCATTGATCGCCGGCCGCCAGATCGCCTTGCAGAGTTTGGCCGAGACCGGCCGAGACGAGAAGACGGCCGCCAGAGTTAAGCCACCAATAAGGGCTGGCGCTGTCAGTCAAACGTCCCGCCTCTTCCAGAGTCGTCGCCGTGCTGAAGTCGTCGGTAAAATTAGTTAGATTTATTGACTGACGGCGAGGGCGACGTGGCTGGTAAGCTCGAGCCAAGTAATCGCGAAAAGT
This sequence comes from uncultured Candidatus Saccharibacteria bacterium, assembly GCA_964364525.1. Classification (GTDB taxonomy): domain Bacteria; phylum Patescibacteriota; class Minisyncoccia; order Phycocordibacterales; family JACOZG01; genus JAYEGE01. The sequence continues at coordinate 1,992 of CAYIMH010000074.1, forward strand.
CGGACGGGCAATTCGCAAGAAGCTCCCCGACTCGCCGCCGCCGCGGTTAATAAGCGGCTCGACCGGCGCCGACCAAAATCGCCAGACAGCAACCGCCGCTATGACAATTATCAGACTCATCAATAAAATTCTTTTGTTCATACTCTAAATTTTACCTCGTCAACGGCGTTATCTTCAAGGCCGGGATGAGGCTGATGGGGATTTGCTGATCATCCCAAACACGGAAGCCCACCGCCCCGCTCTTCAACTCGCCTGGCAAAGCTATCCCGCGATAAACCGCCCGATCATTAACCCAGACGTCAATCTTCCCGCCCGCCACTTCAACTCGCCAGCGTAATTTCAAATAATTAGTTGCGGCACCCGTCGGGAAATAAGACGGCGCCAAATCACGAGTCTCGCCAGCCACCGTCGCCCGCAGGAAGAAGCCTTGATCGGTCCGGCCAAAGGTCAGATAATTTTTATTGTCGCGGTAATAGAAGAGGAGCGCCGCCGAGCGACCGGTCAGACGATAGAGTTCGGTTATTACCTGATAATCGTACCAATCGGTCCGGCCGAGCAAGAGCTGGCCACTCTCTCCCGCCCTGGCCGCGGCCAGCATCAGACCGGAATCGGTAAATAATTTAAAGCCGTAAGACTGGCGATCATTATAGGGCGCCGTTTCGAGAGCCCGGCCGGCCAGGTTTAATTCCGGTCGCGTCGGACGATAGCGCTCGAGCAGATCGCGCAATTCCGCCGCCGGCATATTGCCCGCTTCCACCCGCCGAATAGTATAAGGATCAGTGTGACGGAAATTGTAAACCGGCGGCATCAAATCGACCCAGTCGCCACTACGATTAACTTGAATGAAAGCCAAGGAAAAATATTTACTGACCAAGCGGTGATTAAAATTATAAGAAGGAGTGTAATTGGAATAAGGACGACGGCCATAGTCGTTAAGCGGGATGGCAAAGTAGCGAACGTTCACTCCCAAATGTTGTTCCAGATCATCAATGCCGTTGACATAATCGGCCTCCACCCGTTCTTCAAACTCGGCCACCGTCTCCAGCCTATCCTCGTCCGGCAGATACATCCGCGACGTCAAATAGCGGCCCAGTTCGCCCTCTTCTTTACCCACCACCACCTTGCGGTGCGAATAGCGTCCGTGAGCTCCAATCTCCCAGCGGCCGGTGGCCTGCAGGCGGCGGAGATCCGACCAGCCAAGATAGAATGAGTTGCCGTCAATGGTCGGCCCGGTGGCCACAAAGATGGTCGCCTTGAAACCTAGCTGTCTGAAGATGTCATCGGTAGGGAAGAAGCTGTCTTTGCGGCCGTCATCGAAGGTGATGATGATCGGCTTGGCGGGCAAGACAAATTCTCCCCGGCGGAATTGATCAAACTCGGCCACCGAGATAGTCTGGTAGCCCTCGCGTTTCGCCGCCATCCCGACTATCCGCTGGTGGTGGTGGCGAAC